>JBGMRJ010000064.1:0-16636 GCA_048061315.1 Gammaproteobacteria bacterium | reverse complement strand
TGCCGGCCTGTCACGCCGGAGGTCGCGGGTTCGAATCCCGTCCGGTCCGCCATATACTATGTGCAGAAGAGGGGGGTAGATTGAATATCTATCCCCCTTTATTTGTAAACTGGTATATAATCCTTCACTCAAATTAGTGGCTTACGGCTTTAGCTATAAGTGATTTAGCTAATTTGCCAAGACGATGTATAGAGAAATAATGATTTATAAAAGCAGGAATGCAGTACTATGATGCAACTTATTCGGGACAAAGCTCAGGGAATCTTTGTTTGGTTAATTGTCGCTTTTATTATTATTACGTTCGCTACATTTGGTTTAAGTAGTTATTTATCCGGGTCAGCAAATGTTTCCGTAGCAGTTGTTAATGGCCAGGAAATTCTTGCAACAGAATATGATCGCGCCTATCAAAATTTTCAGCAACGTTTACAACAGCAGCAGGGTGCTAATTACCGACCCGATATGTTTCCTGAATCTTTTGTTCGTCAACAAGTCATCGATTCACTCGTCACTGATTTAATATTTGAGCAATATCTTCAGGATCAGGATTATTCTGCATCAGCTACTCAAGTTCAGTCACAATTAATCAAGCAATCAGTTTTCAATGGTGATAATAAAAAGTTTTCAAAAGCACGCTACCGTGAGGTGCTGGACCAACAATCAATTAACGTCGTGTCCTATGAAAACAGTATTAAAAAACAGATTATACAGCAGCAGTTGTATAAAGGTATTCAAGGTTCAAGTTTTGTTCTGGATGCTGAAGTAAAACAATACGAAAAATTAAAAAATCAACAACGTGATATTGGTGAATTACGATTATCACTAGCAAAATTTAAAAATGAAGTAAAAATTTCAGATGATGAAATAGAGACATATTATAAAACACATACATCAGAATATATGACACCAGAAATGGTTAGCGTGGAATACGTTGAGCTGGATCTTGAAAAAATAGCTCAAAATTTTACTGTAGCAGATGAAGAAGCAAAAAATTATTACAGTAATAATATTAAATTGTATTCGACAGGAAATGAACAACGTAAAATTCGTCATATTTTAATCAATGTTAATAAAAAGACCGATGATGAAACGGCAAAAAAACAGATAACAGCTTTATACGATAAAATAATAGCTGGCGCAGAATTTACCGAAATAGCAAAAAAATCATCTCAAGATCCTGGTTCTTCAAAACAAGGCGGTGATTTAGGGTTGTCAAGTAAAGGCGATAATGATAAATCATTTGATGAAGTAGCATTTTCTTTGAAGAAAAATGAAGTCAGTAAACCGGTGCGCTCACGTTTCGGTTATCATCTGATCAAGGTTGATGATATTAAATCGGCTAAAGTAACTGATTTTGCAGAAGTTAAAGATAAAATTAAAACAGAGTTAAAGAAAAATAAATCGGAAGATGGTTTTTATAAAGACGTCGATCGAATGGATCAATTAGCATATGAATCATCTGGTTCTCTCGGTCCTATGAAAGATGAATTAAATCTAGAATTAAAAACCAGTAGTTTATTTTCTCGTTCGGGTGGTGGTGGAATTTTTTCCGATCGCCGAATATTGGATCAAATTTTCAGTGATGATGTTTTAAACCAGGGGCGTAATAGTGCGCCAGTTGAATTGTCTGAATCTCACTACGTTGTTGTACGTTTAGCAAAAAAAGAATCGGCAAAACAAAAACCTCTTGAGACTGTAAAATCCGCTATAAAGTCGCGGCTGTTAACGGATAAAGCCAATACTCTTATAACAAAATCTGCAACAGATGCTGCTGCTAAATTATCGAAAGGAATTGTGGGTGATAAAATTGTGTCTGAAGTCCAATATACCAAATGGACTCGATACGGCAACATAAATCGAAATAAAACAACCGCTAACGATAAAGACTCTATCGATCCTGTAATACGTAAAAAAGCATTTAATATGCCACGTCCAGCTACGACACCTACAATTGAAACCATGACATTAACCGGTGGTGATAAAGCTGTAATTGTTGTTTTTGCTGTTAAAGAAGCGGCTACAACCAAGAACACTAAACCTGAACTTAATAATGAAGTCCGTGGTTTAACTGCAGCAAACAGTAATACTGAACTCGATGCCTTTATCGGATTTATAAAAGAGCAGGCAGATATTAAAATAATTAAAAAAACACTAGACCAGTAATACAATAGATTAAATAATAATTTAAAATATAAATTCGTTCAAGTTTCAATATCATTCCGGTTTTTTTTGAGTAAGTCTAGTGTAAATCTGGAATAAGGAGTCTCCTAATGTCTAAAATTGCCCTTCATTGGCAAATTCTAATAGCACTTTTTTTAGCATTTATTAGTGGTGCTATGACATCCCCTGATAGTGTCTTTCTGGGCATTAATTTTTACGCTGTATATGATTTTGTCGGGACTTTTTTTCTCAATGCTTTAAAAATGATAATAGTGCCATTAGTACTATCCTCGATTATTACAGGTGTTGCGGGCATTGGAAATACCGAGGGCTTAGGTCGTTTAGGGTTTAAGACTATTTCGTTCTATGTTGTCAGTAGTTTTTTTGCAATTATCATAGGATTATTTTTTGTTAATATATTCGAACCAGGGATAATCGATGGCGTTCCGGCAAAAGATTTACTGGGATTAACTTCTGAAAGAGTTGCGGACGTTGCTTCTCGTGTTGGAGGGAAAGATGCCTCGAGTATTGCGGATGTATTCTTAGGACTGGTTCCACCCAATATTATTAAAGCTGCCGCTAATGGTCAAATGCTAGGATTGATCTTTTTTGCAATATTATTTGGTGTTTATATTACAAAAATTACTGAAAGCTATGCTGAAGCGCAATATAATTTTTGGCAAGGTTTATTTGAAATCATGATGAAGATGACAAACTTTATCATCAGTTTTGCGCCAATTGGTGTTTTTGGTCTGGTCGCAAAAGTTATTGCAGATATCGATGGTGAAGAAATAAATGCGTTATTTGAATCCTTGTTCTGGTTTACTTTTACTGTACTGGCGGCATTATTTACTCATACATTTATTGCTTTACCGTTGTTATTAAAATTTGTCGCCAAAGTTAATCCACTGCGACATATCAAAGCAATGGCACCGGCCATGTTAACCGCTTTTTCAACCGCATCATCATCCGCAACATTACCATTAACCATTAAATGCATAGAAAATAATGCCGGAGTTTCCAATCGAACCAGTTCATTTGTATTGCCGTTGGGTGCAACCGTCAATATGGATGGTACAGCGTTATATGAGTGTGTCGCTGCAATGTTCATAGCACAGGCATACGGTCTGGAATTAACACTAACAGTACAATTTACCGTTGTTCTGGTGGCCTTATTAACATCAATCGGTGTTGCCGGGATACCATCAGCAAGCCTGGTTGCAATTACCATTATTTTGTCTGCGATAGGATTACCACTCGATGGAATTGCGTTGATTTTTATTGTGGATCGAATTCTGGATATGTTCAGAACCAGCGTCAATATATTTAGTGATTCATGTTGCGCGGTAATGGTTGCGAGGTTGGAAGGTGAAGAGGGTATATTGGGCGAACCAGATGCACTTGTTAAAAGCTAAACTATAAATTAAATTTTTTTATTACATGAGCACCCCGTATGGTGCTCATACAATTTAAATAAACTAGTCACTCGTTTTAGGCGTCATCAGTATCAAGAGGTCCCATTCCGATGTGGCTGTATCCTGAATCGGCATAGATAATTTCACCGGTTAAAGATGATGCCAGATCAGAGCATAAGAAAGCAGCAACATTCCCAACTTCTTCAATAGTGACATTTCTTCTTAGTGGTGCAGTCTTTTCGACATGCGTTAACATTTTACGAAAATTACTGATTCCAGCTGCCGCCAAGGTTCGAATGGGTCCGGCAGAGATCGCATTTACCCGAATTCCATCAGGTCCCAGGCTTTGTGCCATGTAGCGGACATTGGCTTCCAGACTAGCCTTAGCGAGCCCCATAATGTTGTAGTTAGGCATTGCTTGAACTGCACCCAGGTAGCTCAATGTTAATAGTGCACCATTTCGGCCTTCCATCATGGGTAAACCTGCTTTTGCCAGTGCGGCAAAACTATACGAGCTGGTTTCATGAGCCTGTCGAAATCCTTCGCGTGTGACTGAATTCAAATAGTCACCTTCAAGCTCTTCACGCGGTGCAAAGGCAACCGAATGAACAATAATATCCAGACCATCCCAAAAGTTATCTAAATGGTCAAAAACATGTGTAATTTGTTCATCATCATTAACATCGCATGGCAAAGTAATATCCGAACCACACTCAGCCGCCATTTTATCGACACGGCCACGAAGTTTGTCATTTTGGTAAGTAAAGGCAAGTTCGGCACCTTCGCGCTTCATGGCCTGGGCAATACCCCATGCGATCGAACGATTACTGGCGAGGCCTACAATTAGTGCTCTTTTACCATCGAGGAAACCCATTCTATTTAACTCCTTGCTAATTTTTATAATTTCCAACTTTATAACATACCTGAGCAGTACACAACGATTACTATCGTAGATCTTTTGCATTAGTATTGTATCAGTTCACAGCTTGCTATAGCATGGATTCTCATGCTGTGAATAGAATTATAATAATTTAATTTGGTAAATGCAGAGAGGCGATTTGGTCAATATGGAAACGCGTTTTACGTCAAAAGATATCATCCTTTTTAGTGCTCTAAGCGGATTAGCGATATTAATAATTTTATCAATGTATATGGTTGACAGGCAGTGGATAAAAATGGCTGAAATGCAAAAAACCATGAAAGAGCAAGCTCAAGACTTACGAAAAATGGGTAGTTTTGTGCGTTCATTAAATCAGCAAGTTGCCTCAGGTTCACCGATAATTAATTCTAAAACTACCGCTACACAAAATCAGATTCCTGGAGCATTTAAACCTGCATATGAAGCGAGTCAACATGCAGATTATGCTGAGGGCGATTGGCTGGTTCGTGCTTTTGGTAACAATCTTAAAACAATAACCGCAGTAGTATCGCAAGATGCTTATGCATCAATGGTACAAGCTAATGTTTTGGAAACTCTGATTGTTCGGGATTCAACAACATTGGAATGGCAGGGACTGTTAGCTGAGAGTTGGACTATCAGTGAGGATGGTTTAACGTTTACCTATAAATTGCGAAAGCAGGCGACATTTTCTGATGGTGTGCCGTTAACTGCTCATGATGTTGTTTTTACCTATAATTTCATTATGAATGAAAAAATTGCTGCGCCGCATCATCGTGCCAGTATGTCCAAAATTAAAAACGTCACTGCAAATGGTGACTATGAAGTTATATGTGTATTTAAAGAGCCCTATTTTAAAGCACTTGAAATTATTGGGCAAATGAATATTTTACCTAAACATTTTTATGAAAAATATTTAAAAACGCCACAAAAATTTAATCAATCAAAAGGTTTGTTAATGGGATCAGGACCTTATCGGTTAAAAGATCCTACTTCCTGGACTCCTGATATCGGCATTGTTGAGTTACAACGTAACCCGCGATACTGGGGGACAGTACAGCCTTCATATGATAAATTACTGTGGAGAATAATCGAAAATGACAGTGCGCGTTTAACAACATTTCGAAATCGTGAAATTGATGATTATGTTGCACGACCCATAGAGTTTAAGAAACTACAAAAAGACAAGGGTATCTTAAAACAAGCCAATAGCTGGAATTATATGAGTCCTATTATTGGTTATTCCTATATTGGCTGGAATCAGCGGAAAAATAGTAAACCAACAATTTTTGCCAATAAAAAAGTCCGTCAAGCAATGACATATTTAACCAATAGAAAAGGCATCATTAAAGACATCATGTTAGATTATGGTGAAATTGCTATTAGCCCATTTAATCCCAGAACAAAACAACATGCCAGTGAATTAATCGCACGGGAATATAATTTAAATAAAGCAAAAGCATTATTAAAAGAAGCTGGTCTGGAAGATAGGGATGGTAATGGTATTTTAGAAACAGCTGATAAAAAACCTTTTGAGTTTGAGTTGATTTTTTTCCAGGATAGTGAAGATACTAAGAGAATAGTTCTTTATTTAAAAGATATTTACGCTAGAGCAGGTATCTTATTAAAGCCCAAACCAACAGAGTGGTCGGTTATGCTTGATATGTTTAATAATCGAAATTATGACGCTATGACATTAGGTTGGACTAGTGGTCTCGAAACGGATGTATTTAGAATGTTTCATTCTGATCAAATTAAAAAAGGTGGTGATAATTTTGTTGGGCATTCAAATGTTAAGATGGATAAACTAATCGATAAAGCACGGAAGACAGTAAATGAAGAGCAAAGAATGAAAATTTGGCAACAAGTTGAACGGTTATTATATGAAGATCAACCGTATACTTTTTTGATGCGGCGTAAAACCTTACGTTTTATTGATAAACGAATTAAAAATATCAAGAATTCCAAATTGGGGTTGAATTTTGGTTCGGTTCCTACTGAAAATTATGTCCCTAAAGATGAACAGCGTTATCACTAATATAAGTCTAATCGTAATTATTAAATAATGCATACTTATATACTACGTCGAATATTATTAATGTTTCCGACATTGTTGGGTATTACATTAATTGTTTTTATAGTAATGGCAGCCGCACCGGGTGGGATTTCTGCACAAAGATTAATTGAAGGGCAAGAACTCGATGCTGAGCAAAAGCAAGCCCTTGAAAAATACTATAATAAACTATACGGCTTAGATGATCCTGCTCCAATTCAATACTTGAGATGGTTAAATAATGTATCTCCTATAGGGTTTACATTTGATGACGATAATAAAATGAATGGGTTTTCATTTACTAAAGGCTCCAATTTTGGAACAAGTTTTTTATACGGCAGACCGGTGCTAGACGTTGTTACCGAAAGAGTACCCATTACTATTTTACTTAATGTCATTTCCTTACCTTTAATTTATATTATTGCTATTAGTTTTGGCGTACGAGCTGCTGTTATGCGCGGTAAATCTTTTGATATTGTTTCAAGCGTTTCAATGTTGGGTTTGTGGTCGATCCCTACTATGCTTGCAGGCGTACTGTTCATTGGTTTTTTTGCAAGCAATCAATATTGGCACTGGTTTCCAACTGCAGGGCTAAGTGATTTGGAGGCTCTCGATATGCCATTTCTACCGCATTGGTCTTCAATGCCGGATTTATTAATTCTATTTTTATTAATGATTGGTTCAACATTTTTATTTGTCGCTTTAAGCTTTTGGGAAAATGAAAAGTTTCGAAAAATACTTATGGTGGTAATCGGATTTTTATTGGGTAGCTTAATGGCAAATAGTTTACCCGACGATGTTCACTATTTAGTAAGCGTTATTAATATATTAACAGTTTCAGTATTGTTTTTTATAATCGCAAATTCTAAATTTGTCGCAATGCGCATGGTTTTGTTTGGTTTGATTGGGCTTTTTATTGGGCTCGGGATAGCGATGAATATAGCATCTGGTGAATTTGTCCGTGGCTATCTTCTTGATAGATTATGGCATCTTGTTTTACCGGTTATTAGTTTATCTTATGGTAGTTTTGCCGCATTATCAAAGTTCATGCGTACAGCAGTATTGGAAAATTTGTTAGCAGATTTTGCACGAACTGCCAGAGCTAAAGGTGTATCAGAAAAAAATGTACTATGGCGTCATGTGTTTCGAAATAGTTTGTTACCCCTGATAACAATTTCTGCGAGTTTGTTACCTGCATTACTTGCTGGCTCGGTTATAGTTGAGTCAATATTTAGTATCGATGGCATGGGTAAACTTGCTGTTGAAGCAGTGAAAGGGCGTGATCGTGAAATGGTGTTGTCCGTAACGTTAGTCAGTGGGGTTTTAACACTAGTTGGATATTTAATAGCAGATATTTGTTATGCCATAGTCGATCCAAGAGTTAGTTATGACTAAAGAAGTTAAAAGACACGGTAGTGGTTATGTTCAAGAAGTAGTAAAAAGTGCACTTGCCAATCGCGGTGCGCGATACGGACTTTACTGGATATTATTTTTAGTGGTTGTAGCAGTTTTCGCACCATTTTTGGCGAATAGTCATCCTATTCTAATTAGTGAAAATGGGATGATATCAAGTCCATTGGTTCAAAATTTAAATTATATTGATAATGGATTACTTATTATTTTTTTTACTGTAGTAACTTTAAAATTTATAACGATTAAGTTTAAATATAAAATTTATTACTTTTTAGGTTCTATTATTGTTTCGATACTTGTGGGGGTGATTTCATCTGGACCTTCGCAACTAACTGTGTATGAGCAGTATCGTGAGTCGGAAACACAGAATAACTATGACTGGATTGTTAGAACTCCTATAGTCTATTCACCAAAAGATTATTTAAGGGATTACGGAGATACTGGTTTAGAAGAACCCTTTGAAGCTAAAAATAGAATTCATTTATTTGGAACGAATGTTAATGGTGCTGATGTATTCAGTCGTATGGTGTATGCGAGCAGAATTGCATTAGGGATAGGCTTTGTTGCAACCGGTATTGCGATGATACTAGGAATTATTATAGGCGGTTTTATGGGGTTCTATTCCGGAATTGTCGATATGCTCGGAATGAGACTTGTTGAAATATTTGAAGCTATTCCAACGTTATTTTTACTATTGACGTTTGTGGCTTTTTTTGGTCGAAGTTTATATTTAATGATGGTTATTATTGGCCTGACCAGTTGGTCCGGTTATGCGCGTTTTGTTCGAGCAGAATTTCTACGTTTGCGAGAACAAGAATTTGTTCAATCAGCAATTGCATGTGGCTTACCAACACGATCGATATTATTTCGGCATATGTTACCAAATGGTATCGCGCCAATTTTGGTAGCGGCCAGCTTTGGTGTTGCTTCAGCGATACTGGCAGAAGCTACGTTAAGTTTTCTGGGATTAGGTTTAGTGGATGACCCATCCTGGGGACAAATGCTCAATCAGGCCGTTCAGTCATCTACTTTTAATTGGTGGATGGCAGTGTTTCCGGGTGGTGCAATATTTTTAACTGTATTTACGTATAATTTACTTGGCGAAGCATTACGTGATGCGATTGATCCAAATATTAAAAAAATAAAATAATAATGGACATTTTATTAAAAGTAGAAAATTTAATGACTTATTTAAATGCATCAACCTCTATTGTAAAAGCAGTTGATGGCATTAGTTTTGAAATTAAGAAAGGTGAAACATTCTGTCTAGTGGGTGAGTCTGGAAGTGGTAAATCAATTTGTGCTTTGTCGATTATTCAATTATTACCGACTGATATTAGCACTCATCCAGATGGTATTATTTATTTTAATTATCGTGATAATAATAAGACTAAAGAACAAGTCAATATGCTTGATTGTTCCGATGACAAAAAGAGAGAAATTCGCGGTTCCAGAATAGCCATGATTTTTCAAGAACCCATGACATCATTGAATCCGGTACTAACTATCGGTGAACAAATAATTGAAGCTATTCAATTACACTTTCCGGAATTATCTGAAGAACAGCAATTGGAGAGAACAATTGATGCGCTTCGGCAGGTTCAAATACCCGATCCCGAACAACGTATCACTGAATATCCACATCGGTTATCAGGTGGCCAACGTCAGCGTGTCATGATCGCAATGGCAATGGTTTGTGAACCTGATTTATTGATTGCAGATGAACCAACAACTGCATTGGATGTCACCATTCAAGCTGAAATATTGTCATTAATGCAGGATTTACAAAAAGCAAAAGGTATGAGTATTTTGTTTATAACGCATGATCTCGGTGTCGTATCTCAAATCGCAGATAGAGTGGCGGTGATGCGGCTAGGCAAAATTGTAGAGCAGGGCGATGCTGCAAAAATACTTAAAGATCCACAACATGATTACACTAAAAAATTACTAGCTGCACTTCCTGAAAGGATGAAGGCTGAACGTGATAAAAAATCAAATATTCAAAATAGTATTATTCAAGACAATTTGAACCAGGGTTTATCGCAAAATAGTTCAAAAATTTCTTTAGTGAAGTTAAAAAATCTCAAAGTACATTTCCCAATTAAAAAGGGAATTTTTCGACATACAGTGGATCATATTAAAGCCGTTGATGGAGTTGATCTAAATATTGCCAAAGGTGAAATTTTGGCATTAGTGGGTGAGTCGGGTTGTGGGAAAACGACTTTGGGACGAGCAATATTAAAATTAATAGAACCTACTGCAGGTAGTATTGAATTCTCCGGTCGAAAAATTTCTGATTTAACACGTACAGAAATGAAGCCATACCGAAAGTCAATGCAGGTAGTTTTTCAAGATCCAATGTCATCTTTAAACCCGCGTTTAACTATTGCAACCACTTTAACCGAGCCAATGGCGGTGCATAAAATAGGTATATCGCAGGAAGAGCGAATCGAAATTGCTCGCGAAATATTAAAGAGTGTACAACTGGATCCGGAATATTTATGGCGTTACCCACATGAATTTTCTGGCGGCCAAAAACAACGAATTGGTATTGCAAGGGCTTTGGTTTTAAAACCGGAATTTATTGTTTGCGATGAAATAACCAGTGCGCTGGATGTATCTGTTCAATCAGAAATACTGGATATATTATTGGAGCTTCGTAATAAGCATCAATTAACCTTATTATTTATAACACATAACATCTCTGTAGTAGAATATCTCAGTGACAGTGTCGCTGTTATGCAAGCAGGAAAAATTGTTGAATATGGGAAAACTGAACAGGTTTGTTCTCGACCTGTGGACGATTATACCCGGCATTTAATGGATGCTGTTCCTAGAGTAAATGTGTAACTAGCCTGATTGTCTGGTGACATCGACATACAATGTTATTCTCTGACCGGGTTGTAAATATTTGCTACGTGATAATTTACGGTTCCAGCGCCTGATTTGTTTTATTGAGACGCGAAATTTCTTCGAGATTCTGGATAATGAATCACCACGTCGAACCCGATATCCTATTCGTTGAGTGCGATTTGGTGGTCTGGTGACGGGTCGGTAATTTGAATTATTTGTAGTTTTTCGTGCCCATATAACAATTTTTTGTCCGGGTTTTAATTTATCACGGGGGGCTAGGCCATTCCATTTTGCAAGTTGTCTTGTACCTACCCCGTGACGGGTTGCTAATCCCCACCAGGTATCACCACGTTGAATAGTGTAATTAATTTTTCGACCTTTGCGTTTAATATTCTGGTTTTGTTTAACGCGTTGGGTTGAGCTTAGTTTATATGAACTTAAGCGTTTACTCGCAGTCGGTATTAATAAGTTATGACCTTCTCGAATGCGATTACCACGCATATTATTGGTTTTTTTAATCAGTGAGGTACTAATGTGATATTTTCGGGCAATGCTACCGATGGTCTCACCTTTTCGAATCCGATGCCGTATCCATTTAATGCGTTCCTTAATCGGTAGATCGGCTAATGTAAATTCAAAATCATCAGATTTGTCTTTTGGTATGAGTAAATAATGTGGTCCTTTAGGAGCAGTAGCCCATCGATTAAATCCAGGATTTAGATTATACAATTCTTCAATCGTGATACCGGCCATTTCTGCAGCAAGGGCAAGATCAATTTGTGAGCTTATGTCAATTTTTTTAAAGTAGGGTTCATCAACAATGGGGAGCAGAGTTAAATTATATAATTCAGGATCCATTATCAATTTTTTTAAAGCTAATAATTTAGGAACGTAAGCTTTAGTTTCAGGTGGTAGTTTTAATGAAAAGAAATCAGTAGGACGACCGAGTTTTTTATTTTTTCTGATTGCGCGTTGTACGGTACCCTGACCGGAATTGTATGCAGCCAGTGCCAACAACCAGTCACCATTAAAATGCGTTGCTAAATTTTTTAATAAACGCAATGAAGCGTTAGTTGATGCATATATATCGCGTCTGCCATCATACCACCAATTTTGTTTTAAACCGTATAATCGACCTGTTGACGGTATAAATTGCCAGATACCGGATGCACGACCATGAGAATACGCAAATGGCTTAAAAGCACTTTCGACAATGGGTAATAGTGCAAGCTCACCCGGTATACCTTTGGCTTCAAGTGTTTCAACTATAAAATGCATATAAGGGGTGGCACGCGCGGCGACACGATTAATATACTCAGGGTGGTTTTTAAACCATTTAAACTGAGTATCGATTCGTCGGTTTTCAATATTCTCTAATTGGAAATTTTCTCGAACCCGATCCCATAAGTCATTGGCCCTGGTATCGACTAGAAGGTGTCCAAATTCATGTTCGTCTAGCTTAGCCTGTAGATCGGCTTCGTTTAAAAAAGCAGGGTAGGTTTGATCGCCTATGACGCTGTATATGCCCTGTGCTTCACCCTTAAATGAATATACCGCGTTGGTATTATCTGGAGCTAACATACTATCTGTGATAGCACATGATGACGTTATAATGGCAAGGAATAAGACACTTACTTTGTTAATATTGGTTTTAATTATATAATCTAGCATATTGATATCTATAGTAAAAATTGTACAACGCCACGTCAAGTGACATTCAATTATTTTGCCAACTTGGTGTAATTAATAGACAAACACCAAATCTGCGCGTTTTAAGTTTTATAACCGCTATATAATGCCAGAATGTACTATTTGGTGTAAGGTTGACATATACGATATAAGGATTAATTTCTCTCATGTTTGCACGATTTGTAAAAACTTCTGTTAGTTCACAAAATGTATCGGCAGATCAATGGTTTACTTTATTAAAGTGGTATAAAACCACACTGGGAGCAAGTTTTGAGCAGGAAGAAAAAGCCAGCCTGGATCGAAATTTAAAAAATTTATTTGGTTACTATTTATTACAGATTGAAAAGCCCGGAAATTTGGACTGGCATGATAAAAGCCGGATTTCGCATTGCTTTATTATGGAGCAAAATACTCCTTCTGATTCATCGATTACGGAAAATGGTAACTTAAAATCAGTTATTGGCAGTGCATTGGAACTACCAATTCAAAGTACTAGTGTGGATGTTCTGGTGTTACCACATCAACTGGAATTTTCTACAGAGCCTCATGAAGTACTTCGAGAAGCAGAAAGAATTTTAATTCCTGAAGGCCATGTTATTTTATTATCGTTTAATCCGTTTAGTGTCTGGACATTATTTCGGTGGCTATTAATGTGGAAGCACGATACCCCGTGGCGTGGGCGATTTTTTAGTAAAACACGTGTAAAAGATTGGTTAGCTTTATTGGGGTTTGATATTGTTCAGTGTGAAAGTTATTTTTATCGCCCACCAAGCCAACATGAAAATTTCATGGCGAAAATTAAATTTCTTGAACGAATCGGTAAACGATTTTGGCCTAGTTTGGGTGGCGGTTATATTATTGTTGCAAAAAAACGAGTTATCACTTTAACGCAAATACGCCCTCGCTGGAAGACCCGAAAAATCACTTCAAGCGGTCTAGAACCATCTAATAAAACATCATTTCGAAACAATAACCAAAAATCATGACCGAGATTGTAAGAGCTTATACCGATGGTGCTTGTCGTGGTAACCCCGGTCCTGGAGGGTGGGGTGTGTTATTACGCTTTGGTAATCATGAAAAAAAATTATGCGGTGGTGAAAAAAAATCGACAAACAATCGAATGGAATTAATGGCAGCAATAATGGCTTTAGAAAGTTTAAACCGTAATTCTAAAATTGTGATTACCACTGACTCACAGTATGTAATGAATGGCATAACCTCCTGGATAAATAACTGGAAAAAAAGAAATTGGAAAACCGCAGCTAAGAAACCGGTTAAAAATGTTGATCTTTGGCAACGCCTGGATGCTGCAGTTTCTCAACATGATGTCAGTTGGGAATGGGTTCGAGGACATAGCGGCCATACAGAAAATGAAATTGCTGATGATTTAGCAAATAAAGGTATCGATAGTTTATAAGTTCTCATTACGTTCCTGTTAAATCTAAAATGAGATTAGGTAAGGATATGCGCTTTGCCCATAAACCTAATCTGATGTATCGTACAGTCATGAGATATATCGTTCTGGATACTGAAACTACCGGCCTGGAAACCTCTCAAGGTCATCGCATTATCGAAATTGGTTGTGTCGAAGTTATTGATCGAACCATCACCGGTAAAACATATCATCAATACCTTAACCCCGAGCGCGAAATAGATGAAGGTGCTATTGAAGTTCATGGTATCAGCAATGAATTTTTAAAAGACAAACCAAAATTTCAGGATATCGTAACTGATTTTATGAATTTCATTAATGGTTCCGAGTTAATCATTCATAATGCACGATTTGATGTTGGGTTTATCAACCATGAGTTGTCAAAATTAAAGGGGCAAAAGCATCAAGTAGAAGACAGTTGTAGCATTCTTGATACCTTAGCATTAGCGCGAAAAATGCATCCAGGGCAAAAGAATAATCTTGATGCCTTATGTAAACGCTATGACGTTAACAATTCTGAACGCGATTTACATGGCGCATTATTAGATGCCGAGATTCTTGCTGATGTTTACTTAGCAATGACCGGTGGTCAGGTTAAATTATCGTTGGATAATTTTTCGGATGACTTTTCAAACCCGGAACAAGCTGAAATACGACGTGTAGACACATCGCGGTCAAAACTCAGGGTAATTAAACCAAGCAATAGTGAACTTGATGCTCATGAGAAAAAATTAACTAACATCGAAAATGTAACACACGAAAAAAGTTTATGGCGCGGTTTAGCGGACTAGTTTTTTCTGGCTAAAACCTGAACGACAGCACCGGTGCCAGTATGATACTTTCCTTCAATTACTTTTCTATCAATTTCCTGAGCGATTAAAAATTCCATCCCCCGCAGTTCTTTTTTTAAATCAACTAAACTCATTGTTAATTCTGGAGTAGGTGGACCACCAGTGCCATAGGATATTTGTTTTTGTGTGTAAGCTTCCAATACAAAAAATCCACCCGGTTTTAAACCGGCTACAACATTTTTATGAATTCTTTGCCGCGTTAATACCGGTATATGACAGAATATTGAAATTATAGAATCAAACTGATTGTTTATAATATTGAAATCGTTTAAGTCACACTGCACTGTATTTATCGAAACATTATTATCAGTAGCGAGTTGGGCTGCTTTTTGTAAACCAATAGCGGATGAATCTACAGCTGTGACAATATGACCTTGTTTAGCTAAAAAAACGGCATTTCGGCCTTCGCCTTCTGCAAGTGATAAACAACTGCCCAATGGTATTTCGTTTGATACCGAGACTAAAAAATCATTTGGTTCAATACCGTAGGCAAAGCCGGATTCTGAATAGCGTGAATTCCAGTCCATATCAATTGATCAAGAGGTGTAACCAGATGCTAGCGATATAGCCAAGAGCAATTGCCCAGACCCATTTTAAGTGCGCAAAGAAAGTATAAATCCCTCTTGCCTGGCCCATAACGGCAACACCGGCTGCTGAACCAACTGATAATAACGATCCACCTACACCGGCAGTTAATGTCACTAGTAACCATTGAGTTTTATTCATGTCGGGTTCCATGGTTAATACCGCAAACATTACCGGAATATTATCGACTACAGCTGAGATTAAACCGATTAGTATGTTTGCATTTGTAGCGCCATACTCGCCATATAGCATTTGAGATGTCAATTCCAGATATCCTAACGCACCGAGTCCACCGACTGATAAAATGATGCCATAAAAAAACATTAAGGTGTCCCATTCCGCACGTTCAAGTGATTTAAAAATATTGTAATTTTTATCCGGATTGTATTTAGTTGACGAAGTCTGGGTTGATTCCAGATTTAAGGCTTTATTTCCATTTAGATTACTATCAAATGATTGTGAATAACTACCTTTTCGTTGTTTCAGGTAATATCCAAAAACTTTTAGAAATCCTAGCCCGGTCATCATTCCTAATACGGGTGGTAAATGCAGAAAATTATGTGCCGAAACTGCCATCGCAATAGTTAAAGCAAATAGCCCAACAACAATCCATGCTCCGTGACGTAGCTCAGCCTTTTCATTTGCCGGTGCTGGTTGTTTGTTTGAAATAACGAAGCTCATTATAAGAGCAGGAACTAACCAGTTTACAAGCGATGGTAGAAATAGTGCAAAAAAGTCAGTAAATTGAAGTACTCCTTTTTGCCATACCATTAAAGTTGTAATATCACCAAAAGGACTAAATGCGCCACCAGCATTAGCAGCAACAACTATGTTAATGCAGCCAACTGTAATAAATTTTTTATCTGAAGAATCAATGGTCATGATCACTGTTGACATCAATAGAGCAGTTGTTAAATTATCAGCGAGAGGTGAAATAATAAATGCAAGTAATCCTGTTAACCAAAATATTTTCCGTTGTGAGAAGCCTTTATTAATCAACCAGACTCGTAATACATCAAATAATCCACGCTCTTCCATGGTGTTGATATAGGTCATTGCAGCGAGTAAAAATAAAAATAATTCCGTAAATTCCAGAAGGTTATAACGGATAAGGGTTTCTGCACTGTGGGTATCACCATTGGTAACAAAAATTAATGCCACAATCGACCAGATGATTCCTGCGGCGATTATAACTGGCTTGGATTTGCGTAAATGTAATTTTTCTTCTCCGATAACCAGTAGATAGGCAAGAACAAATATAATTAATGCCAAAATACCTGCCCAATGAGT
>JBGMRJ010000063.1:4379-16636 GCA_048061315.1 Gammaproteobacteria bacterium | reverse complement strand
GATTACTGTTTTAATCGATAGCCTGTTTTAAACATCCACCATACTGTTAATAAACAAGCACTTAAAAATAACATTACCATTATCAGGCTCAGTTCGACACTAACATCCGATACTTCGAAAAAGCTCCAGCGGAAGCCACTGATTAAATACACCACCGGATTAAATAACGATACTGTTTGCCATGCTGGCGGTAACATATCGATGGTGTAAAAACTGCCGCCGAGAAATACCAGTGGTGTAATTATGAGTAGTGGTATTAGTTGTAGCTTTTCAAAATTATTAGCCCACAAGCCGATGATAAATCCGAATAAACTAAATGAAATACAGGTTAATATTAAAAAACTCACCATCCAGACCGGGTGAGCAATTTCAAGTGGCACAAAGAAGCCAGCGGTTGCCAGTATAATTAATCCAATGATGAAAGACTTGGTAGCAGCAGCACCAACATAACCGATAAGGATTTCAACAAATGAAATCGGTGCCGACATGACTTCATAGATGGTACCGGTGAATTTAGGAAAAAATATACCAAATGATGCGTTGGTGATGCTTTGGGTTAATAATGCCAGCATCATTAAACCCGGTACGATAAACAAGCCATAAGTGACGCCTTCGACTTGCTCAATGCGTGAACCAATGGCAGAACCAAAAACAACAAAATATAAAATAGTCGAAATAACCGGTGATGCAATACTTTGTAAAATAGTATTCCAGGTGCGTAGCATTTCAAATTTGTAGATAACTTTTATGGCGTGAAAGTTCATGATTTATTATTAACCAGGTTTATAAAAATATCTTCCAGTGAGGTTTGGTGAGTATTAATATCTTTTAAAGCCAATCCGTTGTCATTAATTGCAACTAATAAATCCGCAACTGTTGATTGGGTATTAGTTGAATCATAAGTGTAGGTTACGGTTTGGCAATCGGTGGAAAGCTCTAGCGCCCAGGGTGCTAACTCATCGGGTATTTTTTCAATAGCGTTTTCCAGGTGAACGCTTAACTGCCGCTTTCCTAACTTGTGCATTAGCGCTTGTTTATTTTCAACTATTAATAATTCACCATTATTAATGACGCCAATGCGATCAGCAATCTCTTCAGCTTCTTCGATGTAATGCGTTGTTAAAATAATGGTAACACCCGTTTGCCGTAATTTTTCTACGATAGCCCACATATTTTTACGCAGGTCAACGTCCACACCGGCAGTAGGTTCATCTAAAAATAAAATAGACGGTTGATGTGATAATGCTTTGGCAATTAACACTCGGCGTTTCATGCCACCCGACAATGTCATTAATTCATTATCTTTTTTATCCCATAATGACAGGTCTTTAAGTAATTGTTCCAGATAGGCTGGATCCGGTTTTTTACCAAATAGACCCCGACTAAACGAAACAGTATTCCACACAGTATCAAAAGCACCGAGAGTAAGTTCCTGGGGAACAAGGCCAATTAACGAACGTGTTTTACGAAACTCGGTGATGATATCAAAACCGGAAACGGTTACAGCACCTGAGCTTGGGCTAACGATGCCACAAATGATTGAAATTAATGTTGTCTTACCTGCACCATTAGGTCCTAGTAGTGCCAGAATTTCACCCGGTTTTATATCAAGCGAGATTTCTTTAAGTGCTTGAAATCCACCGCTATAGGTTTTTGATAATTTATTAATTGATATAATGGGCTGCATAATGAAATCAGGGTAACACAACTTTTTGTAAATGATCTATGAATTTATTCGGGAGTGCGAAGAACTGAAAAATTAATCGGGATTACATCGAAACTGATTTAACAATTTTCGGTATAGGGGTATACCTTTTACCTTCGAGTAATGGTCGGTGTTGTTCAAATGCTAACAACATAAAATCAATAAATGCTCTTACTCTGCCACTTGAGCGAAGATCTTCATGGGTTAATATCCACAATGCGCCACAGGTGTTACTCATATCCAACAGTTCCAACCTTTGAATTGAAGGTTCTTTATCCGCCAGAAAACACGGTAACATGGCTATGCCCATTCCTGATTTCACGGCTTCAAGATGCGCAACCAGATCATCTGCAATATGCAAAATAGGTGATGATGAATATTGGCTGGCTTTATTCCACTCTTGTTGCTCGACATTTTCCCAGCCTATCCAGCGCATTTTATCCGGCAGCAGATCAGGGTTATTATTTTTTATATACTCATGTGATGCATAGACACCTTTAGCCGGTTGTAGAATTTGACGGCCCACAAGATAGTCGGGTGGATTGGGTGTCATTCGAATTGCAATATCGGCTTCACGTTTTCGCAAATTAAATTCTTCATTTGAAAAAGCGAGTTCCAGTTGGATAAGCGGATACATTTCAGTAAATGCCGTAATGTCGGGCATGATTAAATGTGTCGCTAAGGCCGCTGGCATGGTAACTCGTAAAGTACCGTTAAGCTGTGCATCGCGACCGATTACTTGCCGATCCAGTTTTACAATTTCATCTTCAACGTGTTGCGCCGACTTCATCATTTCTTCACCGGTTGGGGTGAGCACATAACCATTGGGTAATCGTTCAAACAAACGCACCCCGAGCTTTTTCTCAAAAGCGGTAATTCGGCGCGTTACTGTAGAGTGATTCACAGCAAGATCCACCGATGCCGCTCGAATCGAGCCTTTGCGAGCCACTGCCAAAAAGAATCGTAAGTTGTCCCAGTCCATGTGGTGCATTATTGCATCTAAGTTTTGCGAAAATCAAGACTTACATTGCATAAATGCGGATATTACACTGAGTTTTAAATCGAGACCCAAATAACCACAAAATTATGAATAAGGAGAACAACATGGCGTATGAATTATATTGGGGGGCAGGTAGCCCAAATGCATGGCGTGCGCTGTTAGCACTTGAATTCAAGGGTTTGAGTTATGATTCAAAGCTGTTGGAATTTTCAAAGGAACAGCACAAGTCACCTGAAATGCTGGCCATGAATCCACGCGGCCAGGTTCCGGTGTTAAAAGACGGTGATGTTGCACTGTATGAATCCGTTGCGATTATGGCTTATCTGGATAAGCAGCATGCGGATAAACCCTTGTTTGGTAACACAGCGTATGAAACGGGAAAAATATGGCAGCGGGTATTCGAATTTCAAAATTATGTCTGTGAATCGATTGCTGGAATTGTACGACCCGTATTTCAAAATGCAGTAAGTGAGAAAATCACAACGCTTAATGAAGCCGTTATCGAGGTTGATACCGAATTTAAAATTTTGAATACGCAACTGGGCGAATCTGATTATGTTGCAGGTGAATCGATAACCGCAGCTGATATTGTGTTATTTCCATTTGTTCAAGCGTTATCGCGTGCAATGGTTTTACCCGAAGCCGAATCGTTAAATCTGAATTTTAAAAATATGGAAAAGCACTATCCCAACATAGTGAAGTGGGTGGCCCGTATTGAGTTGATTCCGGGATACGATAAAACCTACCCACCAAATTGGAAATCCTGATTTTACTTTGTGTAATTTCTTAACGTAGATCAACAAGGAGTTTATAGATGCAACAGCAACAACAGAATAATCTTGATACCGAAAATCGAACTACTTTATTTGCTCGTTGGATTGTTGCGCATCGATGGTTAGTCATCGTTCTAACATTTCTAGTGGTCGGTTTAATTACCAGTGGTATGCGTTATGCCGGATTTACCGGAGACTATCATGTGTTTTTCAGTGATGATAATCCTCAAATGTTGGCATTTGAAAAATTGGAAAACACGTATAGCAAAGACGATAATGTGTTAATTGTTTTAGCCCCGAAGAGTGGTTCAGTATTTAATTACCAAACGCTGGAAGCGATTGAACGCATTACAAAAATGGGTTGGCAAGTTCCCTATTCATCACGAGTCGATTCAATCAGTAATTTTCAATATACCCATGCTAATGGTGATGAGTTGGTGGTTCAGGACTTGTATCAAAATACCCGAATGCTAACCCAACGGGACATTAACAGTATTAAACAGGTGGCATTAAACGAACCCTTATTGGTTAACAAATTACTTTCCCCCGAAGGTCATGTCACTGGTATTAACATTACGGTGCAATTACCGGGTATTAGTCCTGAAACGGAAATGCCAAAAATTACCGCTGCTGTTAATAAAATTGAAAATCAAATTAAAAAAGATTATCCCGAAATTGATGTCTACATGACCGGAATAGTTTTACTTAACGATGCATTCTTTTCGGCCTCAATGAAGGATATGGCAACATTAGTGCCATTAACCTTTTTGGTTGTATTGCTGGCAGTGGGATTATTTTTACGCAGTTGGACGAGTACCTTTAGCACACTTTGGATAATTGTATTTTCAATCATGGTGGGTATGGGATTCTCCGGTTGGGTTGGTATTAAACTAACACCACCGAGCTCGGTTGCCCCCACTATTATTATGACTCTGGCGGTTGCAAATGCCATTCATATTTTAGTGAGTTTATTTCATGCGATGCGTCATGGTATGACGAAGCACGATGCTATTGTTGAAAGTCTTCGGGTTAACATGCAACCGGTATTTTTAACCAGTTTATCAACGGTGATCGGATTTTTAGCGATGAATTTCAGCGAGTCACCGCCATTTCACGACCTGGGCAATATCGTTGCTGTGGGTATGGCAAGCTCATTTTTATTATCGATAATATTCTTACCGGCTTTAATGGCAATATTACCAGTACGCGTTCCCCGAAAAAATATTGATGATAATTCTAAAATGTTACGTTTAGCCGAATTTGTAATTAAACGGCGTACATTTTTACTGGTTAGCATGAGTTTAGTGGTTTTAACGTTAGGATCATTCTTGCCGCGTAATAATCTGGGTGAGAATTTTGTTGAATACTTTGATAAAAGTATTCCGTTTCGAACGGCATCCGATTTTATATCGACTAACCTGGGGGGAATGTATCGAATTGATTATTCGGTCGATGCTAAAGAGTCCAGTGGAATATCAAAACCTGAATTTTTAAACAAGCTCGAAAGTTTTGCGAATTGGTATCGCTCGCAACCTGAGGTTATCCATGTGAATACCCTCACGGATACCATGAAACGTTTAAATAAAAATATGCACGGTGATGACGAATCGTTTTACGCTTTGCCCGATGCACGAAACCTTGCTGCGCAGTATTTATTATTATATGAATTATCACTACCCTATGGGTTAGATTTAAATAACCAGATTAATGTTGATAAGTCTGCTACACGAATGAGTGTAACGATTAAAAATATTAACACCACTGATATTCTGGCTCTAGAACAACGAGCACAAAACTGGTTACGGAAAAATGGTGCCGAAATTCAAAGTGATGGTTCGAGTACTACGATAATGTTTGCCCATATTGGTAAACGTAATATCAAAAGCATGATCATCGGTACGACCGTTGCCCTGGTGTTAATTTCGTTTATATTAATCTTTGCACTTCGCTCATTTAAAACCGGGCTCATCAGCCTGGTTCCCAATCTTGTTCCGGCAGTGATGGGCTTTGGTTTATGGGGGTTATTGGTCAGTGAAATTAATGTTGGTTTGTCGATAGTAACCGGGATGACGTTGGGTATTGTCGTTGATGATACGGTGCATTTTTTAAGTAAATACCTTCGTGCCAGACGGGAAAAAGGACTCGATGCCGAACAAGCAGTGCGTTATGCGTTTTCAACGGTAGGTACGGCCTTATGGGTTACTTCGGCTGTGCTGGTTTCAGGCTTTATGATTCTGACGTTATCAACATTTAAATTAAATTCTGATATGGGTTTATTGACGTCTATCGTTATCGCATTTGCATTATTTGCGGATTTCTTATTATTACCAGCGCTATTAATGAAAATAGATTCGCGGAAAACAGTACCTTTAAGTACAACTAATCCGGTTACCGAAACCAATTAGTTTTTAATTAACTAAAATACGATATGAGGTGGATAGATATGAAACCCTTTTTTAAATTAGCAGCCTATGGTGTTATTGCGCTATTGAGCACAACGAGTTATGCAGAAACGCCCGAACAAAAAGGATTAAACATTGCAAATCTGGTCGACCAGCACGACCAAGGTTGGGGTGACACTAGTGTTAGTATGAAAATGGTGTTACGAAACCGACATGGTGAAGAAAGCATGCGTGCCATTCGCATTAAAAATCTGGAAATACTAGATGATGGTGATAAAGGTTTAACCATTTTTGATAATCCACGCGATGTGAAAGGCACTGCATTTTTATCGTTTTCACACGTAACCAAGGCCGATGATCAATGGTTATATTTACCGGCATTAAAAAGAGTAAAACGGATATCATCGGCTAATAAATCGGGCCCCTTTATGGGCAGTCAATTCTCGTTTGAAGATATTGCTTCCTTTGAAGTTGGAAAATACAGTTATAAGTATTTGAAAGACGATAAGCTGATAGTGGCTGATAACACTTATGAGGTTTTTGTTATTGAAAATTATCCTCTCTATGAATATTCCGGTTATACCCGACAAGTGGTTTGGATAGATAAAAAACGTTATATCCCGTTAAAAGTTGAATATTATGATCGCAAGAATGATTTATTAAAAACACTTAGTTTTAAAGAATACAAACAGTATTTAGGGAAGTACTGGCGCGCACATAATCAATTGATGGAAAATCATCAAACTGGCAAAACAACAGTATTAACATTTAGTGATTTTAAATTTCAAAATGGCTATTCTGCGCGAGATTTTCAACAAACCAGTTTGAAACGGGCGAGATAATAGTAAAATAAATTTAGTGGTTCGGGATTCGTTAATACTAATTAGTTGTAAATCTGGATTCAGAAAAACTACGTTTAATGCAGTTAGCAGTTACTGATGACGTTATTAAAAATATTGTCTAACTTCAATATTGATCGATCTTGGATAGGATCCAAATTCACTTTTAATTAATAAACCTTCGGGCTTATCGCCAACAGGAAGGTTTAAATTAAAAGTGAATTCAGATTCATCTGATAGCGAATAAACGGTATAAAATGATAATAACTGAGATTGATCATCCAGATTCGCGATAACAACAGCTTGTCCGGTTAATAGTGGTGTAAATTGATAACTACCACCAAGCGCGGTATAACGTCGAGCCAGATACTGCACAGTACTTAAATTTTGACTGGCTTGATATTCTGAAACATTATCAGTTCCCAAGCCATTATAAAAAATTTCCAGACGTAATTCTGAATTATTTTGCCATTGGTGTTCTAGGCCAACGCTTAATAATTTATAATTTTTTGAATTATTATTCTGTGGATTACCATAATGACCTTCAAGACGAAACCCGGTTCCTTTATATAATTCACCTTGAATTGCACCACCAACAATATTAGTGTTAGTAACTTCACCGGCTATCACTATTGTTTCAATGTCATTAAATACATCCGACCATTGGATTAAATGAGAACTGCGACTGCTATCAGGGCTATTACTCCAACCGGTATCGCTATTTGAATCTTGCTTATAGCCAAGGACACCCATATAGGACAGTTGTGATAACTCACTCAAGCCGTGTTCCAGTCGCACCGCATCAACTCCGGGTTTATAGACTCGATAAAATGTTTGTGCTGCATAAGGTGCAAAAAAATCATTGGGCGTAAAGTAAAATGTGGTCGCTAAATTAATAGCCTGTCTTCCCAGTGTTAAATTGGTATTACCGTTCGACCAACGTAGCGCTAAGCGATCAATGGCTAAATGCGCGTAATCATTAGTGCTAAAATTTTTTTCGAGGAGGTCACTTCGTTCAATCGAAGTGGGTATACCCGAATTGTTTCGGGCACTTTGAATGGCTTCAGGAATATAGGTTTGATAAATATTAAATTCGACACCCCAATTAGCATTAAACCCACCATCAACCAGAAGTCGACCAAATCCGGCCAGACCCAATTCAGTTTTATTCGGGTAGAGTAAAGTATTATCCGGATATTCTAATGCACTGGCATTGGCGCGAAGCAGTCCACGTGCTTCAAGAAATTGTTGATCATTTTGCCATTCGTAAAAAGCGTAGGAGGGATTTATTAATGAGATTGATATTAAGGCTACTAAAAAATAGAGACAGCGTTTAACCATAAAATTACTCACGAAGCTCATCTTCATCCAGTTTACCATCAATTAAATGAATAAGCCGTTTTGCCCTGTCCATTACATGCTGATCATGTGTCGAAAATAAAAACGTCATGTCTTTATCCTGATTAAGCTGCTGCATTAAATCAAGTAATGATGCTGCCGTATGCGAATCAACATTTGCAGTTGGTTCATCGGCTAATATAATTGCTGGTTGTGTCACAATTGCACGTGCAATCGCAACACGTTGTTGTTGCCCACCCGACATTTCATCAGGACGACGATTCTCGAGACCTTCCAGTCCAACTTCTTTTAAAATAGCCATAACACGCTCACGACACTCTGCTTCCTTAACACCCTGCAAGTTTAAAACAAACTCTGCATTTTCATAAGCTGTCATAACCGGGATTAAATTATAAGACTGAAAAACAAATCCAATACGATTTTTTCTGACTTTTGATAATTCACTGGCATTGAGTGTTGCTAGATTTATTTGGTCAACCCACACTTCACCGTCATTAGGAACATCTAGACCACCAATAAGATTTAATACACTGGTTTTTCCAGAACCGGATGGGCCACATAATGCTGCAAATTCACCTTTATTAATTTCAAGTGAAAAATCATCAACGGCTTTAACGTCAATTTTCCCCTGTTGATATATTTTACTGACATTTTTCAGTTGAACGATTGGCTCAATAGACTGAGTATTCATTTTAATTTTCCCTGAGTTATTATTTTTAATTTACTTTAAGGCTCTCAACTGGTGGTATACGTCCAGCTCGCCAGGCAGGGTAGGCACCTGCCGTTAAGGCCAGAGTAAATAGCCCGGTTAAAATTGCAAATATGCTTTCTTTAAATAATCGAATTTTCATAATCGGATCAATTAACACTCCACCAAAGTCCATGTCATCACCATAGGCAGCACTCAAATCAATACCAACATTAAACATATAGACATACCACGGAATAGTGATGATGGTGCCGATAATCAGACCAATGATAGCGAGCCAGAAAGATTCGATCATCACCAGTTTAAACAGACTAACGGGAGCCATACCAACTGCCATCATCACGCCAAATTCATGTTTGCGTTCCAGCACACTCATTAACATGGTATTTAGAATTCCCGCGGCAACCAATAAGGCTATTAATAATTGACTAATATAATTACTGCTTTTGTCCATTTCTATCATGCCAGCTAAATCGGGTTGCGATTGTTTCCAGGTTATAATTTCGGTATTTTTAAAAACCGGATTACTCATTAATGTTTTACGCGTTGAGTCGATCTTACGTTGATCATCGAGTATTAATGCAATTAAACTGGCTTCATCGGGTTGATAAGCCAGTGTTTTTTGTACTCGGCTTAATGGTAACAAAACCATACCACTATCAACTTGATCGACACCGATTTTGAATATCCCGGTTACACGTTCAATAGCGCTAACAATTTCGCCATTAGCATCGGTGGTGGTGTAAACCACTTTTTTACCAATGCGTAGATGCAGTTTTTTCGCCATTTTAACACCCACAACAATACCCGGGCTCGAGGCTGAAGCAAATAACTTGCCCTTGATAATAGAGCGAATAAATAAATTATGGCGTTCATTTTCTTTTGATGGATCAATAGCCATAAACATTCCGCCGATAGTTTTATTGGCACTGGCGAACATGGCCTGACCACTAATGCGAATCATGGCATCGGCTACCTGGGTATTTGATAAGGCTTGCTGACGTAATTCATTAACGTGTTTTAAGCGTTTCTTTAAACTGGGAGCGCGATTAAAATCAAGATCGGTTATGGTGATGTGTCCCATACCCATATTGGCACCTGCATCGATCATACGAGTGTAATAATAATCACCGGTGCCGGTAAAGGTAACGGCCAGTATCACACCAAAAGCAATTGAAAATGCAGTGATCAGAGTGCGACGTTTACGCCGCCATAAATTTCGCCATGCGAGTTTATTTAATATCATAACATCATTCCATAAAAATCATTATTGATAATGAATTGCATCGACAATCTTAATTTTTGCTACCTTGATAGCAGGATAGATAACCGATAATATTGCAATAACAAATAGAAAAAATACTGGCACTAATAATACCTCTGTTGTTATAACAGTACGCCACACCGGTTCCAATGCAATGCCGGCAAAACTGAAATTGCTCGACATGCTGGACATATCAATACCATTTTCTGTGAATCGAGCTGATAATAACCACCCCAGCGCTAAACCGAGAATACTTGCAAAAACCGTTTGTAATAATGTCTCAAGGTAAATCAGTATCACGGATTGTGTCGGGGTGACACCGATGGCTTTCATAATACCGAATTCACGAATGCGCTCAAAGACACTCATTAACATGGCATTGAGAATAACCGATGCCACGGCGATATAAGTAAAAATCAACATTACCAATGATTGAATATCCGCTGTATCGAGAAAACGTGCGATTACCGGCATCAGTTGTCGCCAGTTGAGTATTTCATCATTCGGTGCGAGAGCCGCAATTGTTTTAGTCGCCAGCTCCAGATCGGTGTTACGATCTTTTCGCATAACAACAATTTCATGTGCATCTTCAGGTAATGTTAACATCTCAATTAAAGTTTTATTACTTAAAAAAACACTACTGGTATCGATATTGGTCGAGATGGATTTTAATATCCCCCGTACATTAAACAATTCATTTGCCATGTAACCATCTGCGGTCTGTCCGATAAAAACCAGTTCTGAGCCGATTTTCACATCCAGTGATCGCGCCAGTTTTTTACCAATGACTACACCAAATGGCTCACTTTCATCCAGCCATTTCCCGTTCATAACGTGTTTATGAATTTCAGTAACTTGTGGCTCATACACCAAATCCATGCCACTCAGTTGAATACCGGCAGAGTTACTGTCACTGGCAACCAGACCAAATGCATAATGTCGTGAACTACTGTAAAATTCTTTTTGTCGAATGGCGGTTGTTATTTCTTTGGAATTTTTTATGGTAGTGTAAATATCCGGATCGTCACGATAGCCCGGTGCATGAATTTGAATATCACCCTGATTTAAAATAACGGCCTGACGTTCACTGCCAACAATCATTCCCTCCATCAAACTACCAAAAAATATCATTATCATACAGGCAAACGCCATTGCCGAAATGGTCACTAATGTGCGATGCCAATTTCGAAATACATTACGTGTTGCCAATGTCATTATTCTCATGGCTACTAACGTCTTTTAAGATTTGAAACTGAAAAAAATTGCTCGCTGATATCGATATTGAGCTCGAGTGATTCATAGATAAACTCGGTATACTCATTCGGTTTATCTTCAGGAACAACACGCATTACTGATGGTCGTTGACGACCTGCCAGTAATTTCAAACCGGTAAAATAAATCGTTCGAACAATTTTCATATCTTCATCAAAGTAAACCTGCTTTATTGGAATTAAAGACTTGCTATAGACTTCGAGCACTAATTTTCCCCAGACAACAGCGGCATCGGATTTCGGAATGAGCGTAAACTCGATAATATTTTTATCCTTACGTTTACCCTCAAAACTGATAGTCGTATCGTAGTCTTCTTCCAATCGCGATTCTTTGACTAGATCATCGTTAGTAAAATGACTGCCCATCCACGAACCCATCATCATGCCACTGGTTAGCCGAATTTTACGATCAGTTTTTGGTAAATAATTGTAAATACTGTTACCGGACTTTAAAGTCATCACGCCTTTTTCTTTTAAAGGCGATAATATTCGAATTAAGGATTTTTCCTTGCCCTTTGACCAGGATTCCATGCGCAATGTTCGGGTATAATGTTTGGTTTTTACTGTCATGACATTAATGGCATGAGATGATGAACCGCGCCACAGGTCATCAACCTTTCTAAGGATTTTCTTAACCCGTGTGGTTTCGTTGTTATTTTGTGCAGCCTGGAATGAACCGGTGGTGAATACCATCAGAATCATGATAAATACAGTACTACATTTAGTTAGGGTATTCATGGTTTTAATCCTTGTTGTTTATTTAGCGCTTTTGTTCACATCGATATAAATAAGCAGGAAGTGCACAGGATACACCTAAGAATACGGTTAACAGAATAAATAAGTAAGGCTTAGGCATTGCTGATATTCTGGACCGATGAAACATAAAGATCCAGAAAATTATGGATGTCAGTACTACATCTGTAGCCATAATACTG
>JBGMRJ010000063.1:0-4279 GCA_048061315.1 Gammaproteobacteria bacterium | reverse complement strand
GTTAGATGTGATTTGCAATAGTATGACAATCAATTTCGGATTTAACGTCATATCCTGCAGGGCAGGACGTTTATTTATCCTGTATTAGCTGAGACTGTATGTTTTGATGATTTTTTTTAAATTGAGCGGGTGTCATTCCAGTTTGTTTTTTAAACGCGGTATAAAAAGCAGATTTTGAGTTAAATGCAGATTCCATCGCAATGTCCAGAATAGTTTTGGTATGCGCTAATGGTTTAATGATTAGATGTTTGGCAGTGTCAATACGATACGAATTGACATAATCAAAAAAATTCATGTGCAACTGCTCATTAATAATTTGTGATAAATAATTAGGCGATGTCGCTGTTAATTCAGCAAGTTCGGGTAATGTTAAGTTATTTTTAAGATAGGGGCGCTGTTGTTCCATTATATTGGTTAAACGCTTGAGTAGTTTTAGCGACATTTCAGCAGTGAGTGCAGAATGGGCATATTTAGTTTGTTTCTTATCACCTGTCTCTGAATTACTGTCTTGTGAATCATAAATTTTTCTTTGTAATAAACCCATGATACCAATGTAGATTGCTGCAAACACGGTAAAGATAAAAAACCAGTTAAACAATAGGCCGATTTGTTCTTTCGATTGTGAGCTAACCAGGTAAGAGTAAAAAAAAGCTAAAAACACCCAAAAAATAATTGAGATCAGTAACAAATTACGTAACCAGGTGAGGTTGATTTTTTCACGGTATGAGAAAAATTGATTGATTTTTTGTGTATGGGATAATAACAGCTTGATCGACAATACAAGATAAACAGTAAATACGATTCCAGACAATATCATCCCGAGTGAAAAGCTTGTTGTTATATTTTCCGGTATAGTCGCATAGTTATTTGTTATAAATTCAATTTTCTTATTGGCATCGAGATTATAAAACGGGGTATATAATAAGAAACCAATAATCACATAAAGAAAGTGCCAAGCGAATTTCTGGTTTGATGTATTAGCTTGAGTGATGGTTCGCACGTATAAATAAAGTGCCGGTGAATATATAAAATCCAACGGTATTGTAATACCGGTTAAATAGGGCACTAAATTAATGTATGAGCTGTCTACTAAAAATTGGTGTAATAATGTTAGCCCAAGTCCGGCAACAATAATGGCTAAAAAACGATTAGCTGAAATATTTTTTTTATCGGATTTTAATAATAACAAAGCTAAAAACAGACTTTGTATACCACCATATAACATTAGTGCCGACAGTAAAGAAATATTATTTTCCAGATTCATGTAAGCTTATTTTACAGTAATCTGTTTTTTAATTCATAACATTTATTTGGGTAGAGTTGCTTGAAGACCTAAGATATACACTATTTTATAAATATCCTAAAACCGGGGTGTGGTTATCTAACAAGTGAATCCGGTTTATTCCATTTCAATATTTTCTGCCCGATAGCGCTGGAATTGTATCGTGTCTGACCAGTAATCCATCGGTAGTCCCGCTTTGCGTTTTAATTCAGTTACAAATTGTTTTGGACTCGATAATGATTCCCACACCGATGGTAGAAAGGTTGCACGGTAGCCATTGTCCGTTAGAATCAAACCATCTTCACCTACTTGTAATTTGGATAATAGATCGTCTTCTGATGTAACCGGAAATTCCTGCGGTACTGATAATACCGATATATGATAGTGTAATTTTTGAAATTCACTGTTACTAACAGCAGGAAAACGGGGATCTTCAAAAGCGGCAGCATAGGCATTATTAGCAACATCTTCAACTAAGGGTCGGTATGCTGTTAGGCTACCAATACAACCGCGTAATTGATCATTAAGTTTTAGGGTAACAAAACAAGCTCGGTTGTCCTGTAAGTCTGCTGGATATTCATTAACATGCACCGGGATAGAACGATGGTGATGTAATCCATAGTCAATAGAATCTTTAGCGAGTTGTAATAAAATATTTTTAGCTTCTTTATTAAACATGGTTAATCAGCATTATTGAAGTGAGTAAGCGCCATAACCAACAACCTGACTTTTATCACCGGCGGTATCACCTGAGTTACGAACATCCAGTGTGGTTACCTGCAATCCGATTTCACGCGCCAAGTTTAATAAACCCTTTATCGGGTAGCTGCCACAGGCACCATTGGACGATATACTGTCAGGTTTTAATTGTTCAATTGCCTGACTGGTTTGTTTATCAATTTCCTTGGCCGTTTGGTAATCATGAAAATGGCTTAAGTCCGAACTGACTACAATTACTGTTTCGCTGCCACCCCAGGCCATTTTAAGCACTTGCGCCACATCAGTTGCAGAACATTCGCCAACCACTAATGGCACCAGTGTAAATTCATCGAGCATGACTTGCAAAAATGGCAGGTGGACTTCGAGACTGTGTTCCTGTTCATGTGCGGCATCGTTACAATTAACTTGGGGAAGTGTTTCCAGTTGCTGTGTTAATGATCGATCGACAGGTACATTACCTAACGGTGTTGCAAAGTAGCTGGCACTACTCGAGGCAATACCACTAACTGGCACACGGTGGCACGGCCCTAATAAAATAACCCGTTCGATACTATTCGCCGTTTTTTGTAGTTGTATATAGGCATTTGCTGCTATTGGTCCGGAATAAATATAACCGGCATGCGGTGCAATGATGGCTTTAACCGGTTCATCTGAATTTTGTAATACAGAAGCATGCTCTAAATAGTGAACAACATCATGACGTAACTCTGCAGCATTAGCAGGGTAGAACAGTCCAGCGACAGCAGTTGGGCGTGTATTGATGCTCATCGAGGTCTTTTTTTCTTGATAATTGTCACTATAGTAACAGTATAGACTTATTATGCTGAGAGTATAAGTAGTATAAAGAGTAGTGGTTCGATAATTTATATTAGTGCAATAGTGAAAACAATGAATACAGAACGGCATTTTGTTTCACCTGATACCATCACAGTTGGCTTCTGGCAGAAATTAGCGGATGGTCGAATTCAATGTGATCTGTGTCCACGCGCCTGTAAATTAAAAGACGGTCAAAAAGGTTTGTGCTTTGTTCGGGCACGCCAAGGCGATACTTTAGTATTAAGCACCTATGGTCGTTCCAGTGGTTATTGCATTGATCCCATAGAGAAAAAACCCTTAAACCATTTTTTACCGGGCACGCCGGTATTATCCTTTGGCACAGCAGGTTGTAATCTTGCTTGTAAGTTTTGTCAGAATTGGGATATTAGTAAATCCCGGGAGTTTGATACTCTGGCTGATGCCGCCAGCCCGGAACACATTGCCTATGCAGCGCAGCAGTTGAATTGTAACAGTGTTGCCTTTACGTATAATGATCCGGTAATTTTTCACGAATACGCCGTTGATGTTGCCCATGCCTGTCATGAACGGGATATAAAAACAGTAGCCGTTACCGCTGCCTATATTTGCGAGCAACCCCGTGATGAATTTTTTAGTGTTATGGATGCAGCAAACGTTGATCTTAAAAGTTTTTCTGAAGAATTTTATTACAAGATAACGGGCGGCCATTTACAAAATATTCTCGATAACCTGATTTACATTAAACATGAAACCGATGTCTGGCTGGAACTGACGACCCTGCTTATTCCCGGCGAAAATGATTCAAGCGATGAGCTGAATAAAATGACACAGTGGATCGCTGAAAAATTGGGTGCTGATGTCCCCCTGCATTTTTCAGCATTTCATCCGGATTGGAAAATGCTGGATCACCCGAGCACACCGATGGCAACATTAACACGGGCACGCGATATTGCGATAGAAAATGGACTTCGTTATGTCTACACTGGTAATGTGCATGATGAGAGCGGTGGCAGTACTTATTGCCACCAGTGCGGACAAAGAATTATTGGTCGTGACTGGTATGTCATAACAGACTGGCAGTTAGATGAGCAGGGGAATTGTTCAAATTGTAAAACACCCTGTGCCGGTGTGTTTGATGGGCCAGCCGGAAATTGGGGCGCTAAACGACAACCGGTTCGTTTGCTCGACTATCCATTTCCAGAATAAAATTTAACCCAGAATAAAACTAAAAAACGTTTAAAATAAAAAGGAAAGTATTATGACTGTAGAAACAATAAAGCATTATAAAGATCGAAGTGTCTGGAAGCGTGGCTTGTATATGTTACTTTTTTCATTTCTGTTGGGTGTAGCAAAATTTGTTGCTTTTGTTGTTGTACTGTTTCTATTTTTATCCGTGCTGTTCACAGGCGAACCCAATGACAAGCTGGTTAAATTCGGGCAAAGTTTAAGTAGCTATCAATATCAGATTTTAGTGTTTCTGAC
>JBGMRJ010000062.1:0-17119 GCA_048061315.1 Gammaproteobacteria bacterium | reverse complement strand
ATCGCAGAAAAAGCATTTAAAGACCATAAAGGTGCCTTAGTTGCAATAGTACCGGAAACAGGTGCCATACTAGCCATGGTTAGCATGCCAACATTTGATCCCAATTTATTTGTTAATGGCTTAGATACCAAACAGTACCGTAAATTAAGTAACTCTCCCGATGAACCACTTTTTGACCGCGCTATTAAAGGACAATATCCACCTGGCTCGACTATAAAACCCTTCATCGGTCTTGCCGGTCTGGAGTTAGAGCATATCCTTGCAAGTGATGAAATCGATTGCCCGGGATATTACATGTTAAAGAGTGATCCAAGACGATACCGTGACTGGAAAAAACAAGGTCACAAAGAAACAAGCTTAAGTAAAGCCATCATAGAATCATGTGATGTTTACTTCTACGGCCTATCGCTATCATTGGGTATCGATAACATACACGATTTTTTAAGTAAGTTTGGTTTTGGGGTTAAAACCGGAATTGATTTAGTAGGTGAAATGCCCGGGTTATTACCGTCACGAGCCTGGAAGAAAAAATACCGCCAGTTGCCCTGGTTTCCGGGAGAAACCCTGATTACGGGTATCGGTCAAGGCTTTACCTTAACTACCCCGCTACAACTCGCTAATGCAACGGCAACACTGGCAAACCGTGGCATTTTAAAAAAACCCATTTTAGTGCACGCAATTGAAAATCCTGAAGATGGCACTAAAAAATTAATTGAGAATATTACTAAATCACAGATAGAACATAAAAATGACAGTCATTGGGAAACGATAATAACGGCGATGAAAAATGTAGTTCATAGTTTACATGGTACCGCTCGACGATTAAATGTAAACCTGAATTATAAAATAGCCGGTAAAACCGGAACTGCACAAGTTTTTGGTATCAAGCAGGATGAAGAGTATGATGAAGATGAAATAGCTAAAAAGCTTCGTGACCACGCATTATTCATTTCATTTGCACCGGTTACGGAACCTGAAATTGCAATTGCTGTTATCGTTGAAAATGGTGGCCACGGTGGTTCTACTGCGGCACCCATTGCCCGAAAAGTAATGGACTATTATTTTAAAAATATGACAAAAGCACAACCGAATAAAAAAAATTCAAAACCAAAGACTGCATTAGAGGAACCCGATAATGGAAATTAATGCTCAAACTGGATTTATTGATGAAAATAAAATTAAATTCGGTAAACGATTTTTCACTCGTTTACATATTGATTTACCATTATTATTGGCTTTACTAACACTAACAGGTGTTGGCCTGGCTATTCTATACAGCGCATCAGGGCAAGACATGCATGTTATTAATGCGCAAATTATTCGACTGATTCTGGCATTCATTGTCATGTTTGCAATTGCTCAAATTTCACCTCACGCAATCAAGGCATGGTCACCATGGTTGTTCATGCTCGGCTTAGTTTTATTAATATTAGTATTAACGCCATTAGGTGACATTGGTAAAGGGGCGCAACGGTGGTTAGTCATCGGCTTTCGATTTCAACCTTCCGAAATAATGAAGTTAGCCGTTCCAATGATGGTAGCCTGGTATTTTGCCGACATGCCCTTACCACCATTACGTTCAAAAATATTTATCGCAAGTGTGATTTTAATTATACCCACCTTGTTGGTCGCAAAGCAGCCTGATTTAGGCACCGCATTACTGATTGCTTGTTCCGGTTTTTTTGTTTTAATTTTGGCAGGACTACGATGGCGGACGATTTTTATCAGTATTATTATTGCTGCTGCCAGTTCCCCCTTTATCTGGAACTATGCATTACACGATTACCAACAAAGACGCGTGTTAACTTTCTTAAATCCTGAAAGTGATAAACTCGGATCAGGTTATCACATAATTCAATCCATTATTGCTATTGGCTCTGGTGGTGTGTATGGTAAAGGCTGGAATAATGGCACTCAATCGCGACTTGAATTCATTCCCGAACGTAAAACAGACTTTATATTTTCTGTCTACAGTGAAGAATTCGGTTTTATTGGTATCCTGTTATTACTGGCACTTTATTTATTTATAATTGTTCGTGGCTGCTTTATCGCCACTCAAGCTCAGGACACCTATAGTCGGTTATTATCAGGTGGATTAATTATGACATTTTTTGTTTATGTATACGTCAATATGGGAATGGTATCAGGCTTATTACCTGTAGTAGGCGTGCCACTACCACTCGTTAGTTATGGCGGTACCTCAATCGTAACATTGTTTGCCGCGTTTGGTATTTTAATGTCAATTCACACTCACAAAAAATTTATGGCCTCATGATTTCACTCAATATACAAATGTTAAAATTTAATTCTAAACTTACTTCATTCCGATTCGAAATTAGTATGTTGCTTAAACTATCCCTGATATTAACTATCTCTGCTGCAACTTTGGTAATTACTAAAACAACTTACGCTATTGAATTGGAAGACCCGAAACCACTACAAGCATTCATTGCAGAAATGAGCAAAAAACATAAATTTGATCCCGATTATTTAACAATGCTTTTTGAAAAAACTAAAAAGCGTCAATCAATTCTGGATGCGATCTCTCGTCCTGCTGAAGGTAAACCGTGGTACGATTATCGGCCAATATTTGTCACCAACAAACGCATCAAAGGTGGCATTGATTTTTTTGAAGAAAATATCACTATTTTATCTGATGCCTATAAAAAATACGGTGTACCACCTGAAATTGTGGTGGCAATTATCGGGGTTGAAACTCGCTACGGTGGTAATACTGGCTCTTACCCCGTTATGGACTCTTTATCAACATTGGCCTTTGCTTACCCACCGCGCAGTAAATTTTTTAAAAGTGAATTAGAACATTTTTTAATTATGACCCGTGATGAAAAAATAAATCCATTAGAACAAACCGGTTCATATGCCGGCGCCATGGGTATGCCACAATTCATGCCAAGCAGTTTCAGGGAATATGCAGTAGATTTTAGTGGTGACGGAAAACGAAATTTATGGAGTAACAACCATGATGTGATCGGCAGTGTGAGTAATTATTTCGTACGCCATGGTTGGAAAAAAGATCAACCTATCGCCACAAAAGTTAAAGTTTATGGTAACCGCTATTCCAAATTACTCTCCAAAGGTCTAAAACCAAAATGGACTCAAAAAGATTTATTGCTGCATGGCGTGGCATTACCCGAAGGCTTGCCAAAAGATATTAAAGGAACTTTTTTGAGTTTTGAAACAAAAGATGGCCCCGAATATTGGGTTGGATGGAATAATTTTTATGTGATTACGCGCTACAATCACAGTATTTTATACGCTATGTCAGTTTATCAATTAAGTGAATATATCCGCGATGCCGAACAGGCAAAAAAATATTTACCCGTACCAGCATCCTAATCGTATGTACGTTCGATTTATCATCATTATAGTAACAACACTTATGGTGACTAGTTGTGCTTCGCGAAACCCATTTTCGCCCGGTAAAGACAGTGCACCGAATGGACATTTTGATGCATCGCATATTCAGGATGCCGTACCAAAACATGAACCCCGCAGTGCCTCCGGGAATCCTGCATCCTATATCGTCAATGGTAAACGTTATTACGTTTTAAAAAGTGCTAAAAATTATCGTAAAAAAGGTATCGCGTCCTGGTATGGTAAAAAGTTTCATGGCAGATCAACTTCATCCGGCGAAAAATACAATATGTATGGTATGACGGCTGCACACAAAAATTTACCTTTGCCAAGTTACGTGCGGGTAACGAATCTGAAAAACAAACGCAGTATCATTGTTAAAGTAAATGATCGTGGTCCCTTTCACGCTAACCGGATTATTGATCTATCCTATGCTGCTGCAACCAAACTCAATATTATTTCAACCGGCACCGGCATAGTTGAAGTAAGAACAATCGATCCAACTGACTATAAAAAATCTCAACAAGGCAAATCAACTAAATCGAAACAGACTCAGAACACTAAAAGTAATATCAAGAACGATTATATTATGTACTTACAGGTAGGTGCTTTTATCAGTAATACCAATGCACAACAACTTTTTAACAAGCTAACCCACCGTTTTAATAATGTCAGAATTAATAGCAAAACCACAAACAAACAACGAATCTACCGTGTTCAAATTGGCCCGATTTACAGTGTTGTCGAAGCCGATAAACTCGCCTTAAAAGTAAAAAATATGGGACTGGATCTACCGCACGTTGTTATCAATTAAATCACCAAATTATGCATTTATATCAATATTTTAGATAAAATTACATGGTTTTTAAAATAATGATATGATATGTACAACTAGCTAACCTGAGCTGCACATAAGAAAATTAGTAGTTTAAAACCGGCCACGAAATCAGGATAGCCCTATCAAGACACGCAAAAGATCGCCATCCATGGCGCGCTCGGGTGCCGCGTCCTGCGGCACACGGTCTTGATAGGGCTATCCCAATTCCGAGTCCTCACTATGTAATTAAGATAAGTAACTTTATTTTTTTAGTTTCTTATACACAACTCAGATTATCTCTCTTTAGTATCATTAATAAACCGAATGTTCCTGACTAGGAAGGCAACAAAGGCGGCGAGACAGAATCACATGATTAAAAATAAATTCATTTCTTTAGCTCTATTATTTACAATTTTTTGTTCCGCTATTAGCTTCGCAACGACAGCAGCAGCAATAATTCCGAGTGCGCCTAAAATTCCGGCCAAAGCTTATGTGTTAATGGACTTTCGATCAGGATCATTATTAGCCCAACAAAATCATGATCAAAGAATAGAGCCTGCCAGCCTTACCAAAATTATGACTGCTTATGCTGTGTTTCATGAACTTAAAAATGGCAGCATTAAACTTGAAGACAGAGTTCTGATTAGTGAAGCCGCCTGGCGCATGAAAGGCTCCAGGATGTTTATTGAAGTTAATAAACGGGTTACTGTAAAAAATTTATTGTTGGGAATGATCGTTCAATCCGGTAACGATGCCAGTGTTGCACTGGCCGAGCATGTTGCCGGAAGTGAAGAAACATTTGCAGCACTAATGAACAAACATGCTGATACTTTAGGCATGACCGGCACGCATTTTGTTAATAGCACCGGTTGGCCAAACAAGGAACATTATACAACCGCAACCGACCTGGCAATTTTAGCACGTGCAATTATTACAGATTTTCCAGAATATTATAAATGGTATAGTGTTAAAGAATTTTCCTATAATGGGATAACTCAACCAAATCGAAATAAATTATTGTGGATAGACGAACGTGTTGACGGTATGAAAACAGGACATACCGATTCTGCCGGTTATTGTTTAATCACATCGGCTGAAAATAAAGGAATGAGATTAATTTCAATTGTTCTCGGTACCAAGTCAGAAAAACTCAGAGTCAGTTCAAGCCGAAAATTATTAAACTACGGCTTCCGATTTTATGAAAGCCACTTATTGTATCAGGCAAATGAGCAGCTCACAGCTCAACGCGTTTACAAAGGTGAAGTAGATGAAATTCAACTGGGTTTAATGGAACCACTTTATATCACTATTCCCCGAGGCCAGCGTAAAAAAGTCAATGCCACTATGACAATCGAACCCAATATCACAGCTCCTGTTTTTAAAGGACAACAATACGGTACTCTCGATGTTACCCTTGGTAAAACCAAAATTACTTCACGTAAACTGGTTTCCACTACTGACATACCTGAAGGCGGGTTATGGAGTAGAATGGTTGATAGTTTCATATTATTATTCTTATAAGATAATGAATCATGTCAGATCCCATTGTTTATTTAAATGACAGCTTTATACCTTTAAGCACGGCTAAAGTTTCAGTATTGGATCGTGGCTTTATATTTGGTGATGCCATTTACGAAGTCATTCCGGTATTTTGTGGTAAACTATTCCGATTCGAAGAACATTTGACACGATTAAATAATAGCTTAAATAGTGTTAGAATAAACAATCCTTATTCACCTGAAAAATGGTTATCCGTTCTTGAAGAATTAATTATTAAAAACAATTCAGGTACCCTGTCTATTTATTTACAGATTACTCGAGGAATAGCTCCACGAAACCATGCATTCCCAAAGGATATCACACCAACAGTATTCATTATGGCATCACCATTATCATCACTGGATGATGACATTTTAACTAATGGAGTTGCTGTTGTAACAATGGATGATATCCGTTGGCAATACTGTCAAATCAAAACAACAGCTTTAATTGCCAATATATTACTACGGCAACAAGCTCATGATAAAAATGCCGTCGAAGCGCTTTTAATCAAAGATGGATTTGTCACTGAAGGCGCAGCTAGTAATGTATTTGTTGTCAAAAATAATACTATCTACACCCCACCAAAAACTAACTCGGTGCTGCCCGGCATTACCCGTGATTTGGTTGTTGAATTGGCAACAGAACTCGCACTTGATATTCGGGAAGAATCAATTCCGGAATCATTATTAGACGATGCCGATGAAATTTGGTTGACCAGCTCGATGAAAGATATCTTGCCAGTAACTAAAATAAATAATAAAGAAGTAGCTGCTGGCAAACCTGGTCCTATGTGGAATAAATTACACCTGGCCTTTAATGATTATAAATCAAAACTTTGTGAGTAAGTTGTGAGTGACGAAACACTGTTTGAATTTCCCTGTTCATTCCCGATTAAAGTAATGGGAAAAGATACATCTGACTTACATCAATCGGTTCGCTCAATTATAAATAAGCACGTCAACGATATCTCCGATGATGCCTTTCAAACCAGAAGCAGTGCTCAAGGTACTTATGTATCAATAACGATTACGATTACAGCGACTGATAAACAACAGTTGGATAATATTTACCTGGATCTAACGGCTTGTGAACATGTTGCTATGTGCTTATAGGGTGTTTAGACGGTAATGACCGGCTCAAAGCACACAGAACTAAATAATATCAAAATCCAATATCGTGGAAGACAGGACTATGAAACAAGTGTTCTGGAAATGCAGCAATTCACAGCAAACCGACAACCCGATACTCCAGATGAAATTTGGATAACTGAACACCAAGCTGTTTTCACATTAGGATTTAATGGCAAACCCGAACACATTATTTCCGACACTTCTATTCCGATAATTAAAACCGATCGCGGTGGTCAAGTTACTTACCATGGCCCCGGACAAATTGTTATTTATTTACTTATCGATATTAAACGTCGTGAATTGGGCATTCGAAATCTCGTTAGACTAATTGAGCAAGCCATTATTGATTTATTAAATAATTACGGTATCTCAGCTCATGGCGATGTTAATGCTCCCGGTGTCTATGTTGGCAATAAAAAAATCGCGGCATTAGGTTTAAGAGTTAAACAAAAAGGTACCTATCACGGGCTGGCGCTCAATGTGGATATGGATTTAACGCCGTATCAGTTTATTAATCCCTGCGGTGTCAAAAATGCCGAAATAACACAACTTAGTGATCTTGGCATTATCGAAGATACTAATAGGATTGCAAATAAACTGGTTGGTAATATAATTAATTTGTTGAACACTTGATTCTGTTTAACCCAAACTAAAAACTATATAAATTCAATATGGAATTAATAATAACAAGAATCATCGAAAATTTATTATTACCACCGGGTATTAATATCGTAATGATGTTACTGGGGTATTTTTTATTGCGTAAATTTTACCGAGCCGGAATTTATTTAATATTGATCGGTTTTTTCTCATTGTTATTTTTAAGTTTACCCATTACGGCTTATTATTTAAATTTTCCCAATCACGATATCGAACCCATATCAGAAATAGTATTAGAAAATACTGATGCTCAGGCTATAATAATACTCGGTGGCGGACGCTATCGCGATGCCCCGGAATATCATGCCGATACGGTTTCAATTTATAGCCTATCCAGAATACGTTATGGCGCATACTTGCATCGCAAAACAAAATTACCCATTTTAGTTACTGGCGGAAATGTTTACGGTGGAGGCCCTAGTGAAGCGGAATTAATGCAACAATCACTAAAAGATGATTTTAATGTCAAAACTCGATGGATTGAAAGTAATAGTCGAAATACCCGTGAAAATGCCGAACTAAGCTTTGATTTACTACAAGCAGATAAAATACAAAAAATAATTTTAGTCACCGATTTTTCACACATTAAACGATCACAATCAATATTTAATAAAGCTGGTTTTACTGTTACAGCTGCACCTATTAATTTTGATACCACCTTCAAAAACAAACCTCTGATATTATCCCTCATACCCACTTCCGGAGGCTTAAATAAATCACGATCAATATTAAGGGAGTACATGGGACAATTGTGGTATTTAATTCGATATTAAAAATCACTTTCCTTCATACAGTATTTGCCATTTGTCGGCTTCTTTACGCAGGTATAATCGTTTTTCCATTTCGCTACTGAAGTTATTTGATTTGTAATCTTGTTTTAATCGAACAACGACAATTTCACTTTTTTTGAATTTACTGGATGGATACACAAATAATGAAACATCACTCAAGTTAACCTTTTGGTAGGTTTTAGATTTTGCTAAATAGCGCTTTCGATTTTTCCATGAAGTGACATTATGTGAATTGGTAAAAAAATCTTTTGAATAATGGCTCAGATATTTATCGACATTCATACTTTGCCAATCCTTTCGCCATTCATTAATTGAAGCCATAATGTCTTGCTGTAATTTAAACCAGCTTTTCTTGCTGACCCAATCGATATTCTCAGTAATAATGACAGGAGTACGCCCTGGAACTAATTGATGCTGTATTTTTTTGAGATCATTGTTAGATAAAACCACACAACCTTCGCTATCTAATGGCGGTCTGCTAAAAAAGGAACGTTGCATACCGTGCAGCCAGATACCATAGCCGGTTTTACCCTGCTTAATGTCAAGCTCGTTAGGATAGTTTACAGGGAATGCACCAGCACCGTATTTTTCGGGTAATTTACTGTCCGGAATCCATGAGGTAATAAAATACACACCTTCGGGTGTTTTTAGATCACCCTTCCTGAATTTATTACCCTGTTTTTTACCGGTACTAATATAAAAATCATCAACTAGTTTTGGGGGTAAATTATTATATTGGCGTTTATACACATATAAACGATGATTACTTTTATCAATTACTATTGCAGTTTTTATTGACCGGCTTAATTGTAATAATTGTTTTGGAAATCGATAGCCTGCAATTTTTTCAACGTAGGAGCGTAATCGAAATTGAGCTTCATTCTGAAATTGTTTTATTTTATGTTGTTGAGATTGACTAAAAGTTTTTAAATACGAATTAGTGCCAATACCATCAATAAATTGTGTGCGAGCTAATAAAATATCACCTCGAATTAAATGGGCTAAATGAAAATTAGGCGACAATTTTATTAACTTATCTATATTTCTTAATGCAGTTTCAAAATCACCCGCCTCAATATTGAATAATACTTTTAACAGACCTGCTTCAAAATCTTCAGGGTAATCATTAATCCGAATATTTAAATCCTGAATCAATTTATTTCTGAGTTTATCTTGCGGTATTATTGCCTGTTGCACACCCAAGGCTAGCAAACTTGTATTTTTAATTTTATTATCAGCAGTGACGTGCAAAGGTGCCAGGAAAATAAATCCAAGTAAGATTCCCAATACAGGTTGATGAGGATATTTCATTCCGTAAAATTAACCTCGTTTAGGATTTGCCAACCATCATCGGAACGTGTTAACAAAAATTTCTTTTTTGATCTATCTCTGAAACTATTTGATCGATAATTTTGTGTTGCTTGAACTGCTGCTTGATTTTTAGATTGTTGTTCAAATGAAAAATTACTTAACCGAACCTCGATCCAGCGAGGTTTTAATAACCGTGATTGCCGTTGTGTTACCCAAATTTTTCGTGCTGTGCCATTTTCAGGGGTAAAACGTTTATTGTAAAATGATAAATATAAATCAACATCTTGTGCTGACCATGCAGCAGCCCAGCCATTCAATGCTGTAATGACTTCATCTTTAACGCTAATAACGGGTTCACTCCATGCTTTAACAACTACTTCCTGATTTATTACTCGCCTCATAGTTTTTTTAGGGCCTATCGCTTTTTGTTTCGTGATTGCCCTGGTCTTAATAACAGCTGTATCTTTCTGCGATATTGTACTATTTGACGCTAAACTAGTATTAGATTTCGTACTGATATTAGGGATTCCCTGATATTTAACATTAGTATTATAATTTAGTCCGGCAATATTTAATTCAACCGTATGTTTTTTTACACCCAATTGTAATGCTTTTACATACGATTCTCTCGCCATTTCAAGATAAATACTATTAATATTATTGTGTATTAATGCGTAACTTTTATTAGTGTTAATGCCCTTCTCCAGCGTTTCTTTGGCGAGCATTAACTTACCTTGTTTTGCAAAAATGCCGGCTAAATTATTATAGGCTTCCGGAAAGCCTGGATACAATTTAATGATTAAATGATAGGTTTTAATGGCCTGGTTAATATTATTTATTTTAACTTCAGTTTGTGCTTTTAAATACAATAACTCCAGGTTATTAGAATTCCTGATCAATTTTTGATCAATTTTAGCTAAAGCTTGGGAGTATTGTTGCTGTGCTATTAAACTATGGATATCCAGAGAGACTTTAGCATGGAGGTTCAGATTTAAAGAGATTAAAAAGAACAGAATAAAAATTCTAAATTTAAGCATATCACTATAAAATCAAATTTGCTGACATTAATAAAGTGTATGATTTTATTGTGAAATAATCCAGTTTTTCATAAAATTTACTGTGATATTTGAAATAAACAGGTATAGCGAATTACTCTATTTGAGTCATCAGATAACATAAACAATCATTTTTAACAATTTCGATATTTTGGGTGAGCATTGCGGGAATAATCGATATTCGATTCTTGATATAGTCATCTTGATGATAAAAGTAATCAGTCGTGACATCCTCACCATTATCATTAACAGCTACCATTCTACCAATACTGCCAGGTTTTATTTTGGCAATGTTACTATTGGCATGAATCTCTCTAAAATTAAACTGTTCCAGATCGACATCAAATTTAACATCCGCATCACCCTCACCAAAATCAATACTGACCTCGGTCGGTATTTTAATTACTGCCACAGTCTGATAAATTGAGATTAAATCAACATCAGTAACACTATCGGGGAATGATTTCATGGATATAGTATTTTCTATAAAGCTAACAACTCGCTGTATCCCGTTAATATCTCCAGACAAACCACATTCAACTGTTACCGTAGGACATAATTGTGCAAATGCGATTGAAAGTACTGAATCCGGTTGCTTAAAGTAGACAATTAAAGGGCCAAATTGTCGTGCAAAATATTTAAAATGATCTTCCAGACTATTGATGCAAGCATAATGCGGATTAAAGCCGGTATTATTGTGAACATCAATCACAGCAAATACCGAACGTGCACGCATTTCCTCAAGAACCTGTCGAACCATAGTATGTTCGGCTGAATCTCCGATTCCATTCCAGATACGATTGTAATCTAGCTGATCAGGTAAATGCCGAAGACACTGTTTAGCAGCACTAACATTACCAATAAAAATACTAATTGACCGTGGCAGCTTTACCGTAACATTGCGAAATAATGCTTGAATTGCCTGCCAGCCTGAATGTTCGTTACCGTGTAATAAAACCGAGATGAAAACAGGTTGTGTTAACTCACCTTCAAGATGTATTAACGTTGGGCCGTTTAAAACTTCATGCAGTTGTTCTGCATTATAATCCAGTAAGCCATCCGGTAATTCATTGAGTATTGTTAACATTGCGTTTTACTAAACTGTCCAGCTATGAACAGGATCTCCTGATTGCTGTCGTTCATAATAGGCTTTCGTTAATTTATGCATATCGCACTGATGTTTGTCCTGATATGTTCTTTGCCATTGACTACCATTAGTTGATAATATTAATCGCTGCTCAATAATGCCAAGATACTCGGTTATATCAGATGATGCTACCTGACATTTTTCCAAACCAATTTTTGCCATTGGTAATAGTGTTTCCAGTAATACTGTTTTAACGTTCCGTGTTTGAGAATCAAAACTAACCACTGATGCATCCAAACCAAATTGTGCCGCTTTATAAAAATTATCTCTGGCTGTTCCAAAATCAATTAAATCAGAAAAATTTAAACTGGATTCAACTAAGCCAATAAGCGCGCCATAAAAAAATGCCATATTTGAAACCGTATCGATAACACTCGGGCCGGCTGCTATCACCCGGTGTTCTAATCGTAAATGCGGTTTATTATATTCGTCAAACCCAATTAATGGCCGGTTCCAACGCCATATTGTGCCATTATGCAAGCGTAGATGTTTTAAGTCGTGTATCTCGGATTCATAATTAACGGGTAACAATACCGGGTAGTGATCTAAATTTGACGCAAACAATTCCATTAAACTGTGTTGTACGTATCGTGAACCAAAACTGACTCTGCGTATTGGACCAAAAGTTGCACCTTCGAACCCTCCGAGTGAAACAGCTTGTTCAAATAAAGGAATTCGAGTTTCAGCCCAAAGATTTTTACCAAATAAGAATGGTGAATTTGCCGTAAGAGCGACCATCGCAGAGGATAAAATTAATGCCGCATTATAATATAAATGTGCTTTATCCGGTTCCAGCATTAAATGGATTTGCAATGAGGTTGCTGCTGCTTCGAGCATAACATCGCGGTGTGTCACTTGCAGATGCTCTATGCCATTAATATCCAGCTTTAATGGCTTCCCCTTACGTAACCGAATGGATTCCCGGTTTAATGCACGATATCGCTCTAGTGTCGATAAATTGGCTAAACTCAAACTATCATTATTCAACGTTGGCAAGATACCAATCATGATTACTTTTGCATCAAGATCTTTTGCGACATCATTAAATTGTTGCCACATGTTGCTTAATTCAATGTGTGTCGAACTTAAAAAATGTCCTGAAAGTTCACGCGGATGACTATTTATTTCCACATTAAATTTAGCAAGCTCGGCTGATGCTAATGGATCATTTAATTTTTTTAAAAAAATATCATTAATGCAAACAGGATTGTAATCATCATCAACCAGACAGGTTTCAATTTCAAGACCCGATTTCCTGTCACATTTAAAACCGGAAGTCTCAAATAATCTGGATAAATGTTGGGTTTCAATACTTAAATTTTCTCGAAAATCCGCTAGATCCTGTTTTGTAAATTCACTTGTATCAATTTCATCACCCATATACTATTTGTAACCGGTGAATGAAAATAATCAAGTAAACTAGTGATTTAATAAATAATTTTGAATTGTAGATAATCGATCCGGAGTACCAATATCAAACCAGGCACCATTATAAATTTCTGCATTAATGGTGGCATCTGCAATAGCGTGTCGTAGTAGTGGACCTAAAGCAAGCGGACCTGCCGCTAATCCTTTGAAAAAATCAGGGTGATACATTGCGATTCCACTGAATGTGAATTTTTCACCTTCTGAATTATTTATAGTGTTGTCCTTCATAAAAAAATCACCCTCGCGATGAAATTCAGGGTTCGGTACTAATACTAATTGAGCAAGTTTATCTTGCTGTAAATATAAATGTTTGAAATCATAGTCAGTATAAATATCAGAATTAATTACGATAAATGGTTCAGCGCCTAACAAATCCAATGCGTTAATAATTCCACCCGCTGTTTCAAGTGCATTGTCGCCTTCATCGGAATACTCAATAGTCACCCCAAAGCGACTACCATCCCCTAAAAGCTGAACAATTTTTTCACCTAGCCAGGCAAGGTTAATGACAATATCAGTAAAGCCAATACTTTTTAATCTATTAATATGTAGTTCAATTAAAGTGGTATTAGCAGTAATCTCTATTAATGGTTTAGGAATCCTATCCGTTAACGGCCGCATCCGTTCTCCCCTACCAGCGGCTAATAACATTACTTTGGGTTTCATTTTACTATTCATGCATCTAAGGTATTTAAAAACTGGTTAAATTCTTTCAGTTCATTATATTTTGCAGATACCATTTTAACGTAATTCAGTGTTCTTGGTATGTCATCAAGATAGGATGGTTTGTTATCCCTGTAATTTAATCGTGAAAAAATACCAATTGCTTTTAAGTGCCGTTGAATTCCCATTAAATCAAAATATTTAAGAAACTGATCATCGTCTATTGAGGATATTATTTTATGTTGTTCAGCAATTTTCTTATAAAATAATGCGAGTTCAATGACGTTATCTTCCGGCCACGAAATATAACAATCACGTAATAAGGAAACCAGATCATACGTAACAGGACCGATTACAGCATCTTGAAAGTCCAAAACACCAGGATACTCGGGAGCTGAAATATTTGTCATTAAATTTCGACTATGATAATCACGATGCACTAAAACCTGTTGCTGTTTCATTGCGGATTCTTGTAGAACTGCAAATGTTTCTGTTAAAAGAGTTTGTTGTATTGAATCGAGCTTTTTGTCCAGATGTCGATCGAGATACCAGTCTCGAAATAACGCCATTTCCTGCTGTAGTAATTTTTTATCATAATCAGGAATTTTAGTGAGTTGCTTACCAAGAATCGATTGTAATTTAATTAAAACCTGAATGGCCGATTTATATAAATTTTCAAAACTATCAATATTTAAGGCTGATAAGTATTGCTCTTCGCCAAGATCACTAATCAGGAAAAAGCCTGACTCATAATCACATTGAACTATCTCAGGTACATTTATACCCGCATTAAATAATATTTGTGCAATTGCAACAAATGGGACACTATTTTCTTTTTCCGGTGGCGCATCCATTACAATATAGCTTTGGGCGCTACTTGATTCATTAAGCATTACACGAAAATAACGACGAAAACTGGCATCGGCTGATGCCGGCGTTAGTTCAAAGCCGTCTAACTCAGGGTATTGAGCCAACCATTTTTGTAACTGTTTTAAGCGAATATCGTTCAAAATAATCTCATTTTTATAATTAATTTATGCAGCTATACTTTGAATAAAGTATCAATTAATAAGATAATAGTAAATTTATTTACCACATAAATACATAATTCATCGTCACTATGAACAAAACACATCATTTTCAAATCATTGACGTTGCACGGGGTAGTGCAATTCTATTAATGTTTATTTACCATTTTTGCTTTGATTTAAGCTATTTTGGCTATACCACATTTCAATTTAATGCTGATCCATTCTGGCTAAACTTCAGAACATTTATTGTAAGCTCATTTTTATTTATCATGGGTATTAGCATGGCACTGGCTACCAATAAAAGCATCAATTATAAACGCTATCTAAAGCGTTTATTATTGATCGTGGTTTACGCTATTTTAGTCAGTACATCGAGTTATTTGATGTACCCTGATAGTATGATTTTTTTCGGGATATTACATTTTGTTGCTGCCGCCAGTATATTAAGTCTGATATTTATTCGTTGGTATTGGTTCAATCTTATTCTGGGAATATCATTAATTATTTTTAGCGCTTCCTTTAAATTTGAATTGTTTAATATGCCCTACCTGCAATGGTTTGGTTTAATGACCCATAAACCAATCACTGAAGATTATGTGCCGTTATTACCCTGGTTTGGAGTCGTATTAACCGGGTTATTTTTTGGTAAACTGATATTCATTGAATCCACATCACCATTTTCAAAAAAATGCCGAAATTGGTCAAGTAATACACAAATTGCTAGAATACTCACTTTTGGCGGAAAACACAGTTTGCATATCTACATACTACATCAACCTGTTTTCATTGGCCTACTCTATATAATAGTGTCTATGACTGGTTAACTTATAGCTAAATGTTAATACTCTCCAAACAAGCAATACCGATTCATTCAATAGCTTTCACTCTAGCTATTGCGATGCTACTTATTGCCTCAAACGCCTCAGCTAGTGGTCTTGGCGCTAGTGAAGGAATAAAACAAAGCAGTCGTTATGAATTGTGTGGCAGTAATCTTCATGTTCCCGATAATAAGCTCTTAGAACAACAGTCGAAAGCCAATACGGGCAAGATTCAAATTCAAGCCGAATCGGCTCAAATGAATCAAACCGCCGTTAGTGTATTCACTGGCAACGTTGAGGCTTACCATAATGGGAATCTGTTACGAGCGGATAAACTGCAATACGATAATACCAATGATTATCTTTTTGCTACGGGTAATATATTTTTTAGTAATGTTGGAATTGAAATTAATGGCGATAAAATTGATTACAATACCCAAACAGAACAAGGTGAAATACGAAATGCGAAATACTATCTATTTAGTAATGGTGCGCGGGGAACGACGCCCAATATACAAATAAAATCCAAAAACAAAGTCCGGTTTATTGAAACCAGTTACACCACCTGCCCAGAAAATAATGCGGCCTGGAATATAAATGCAAGTGTTGTTGAACTCGATAATGAAAAACATCAAGGTACTGCAGAAAATGCCGTGTTATCTTTTCATAAGGTTCCAATATTTTATTTTCCTTATTTCAGATTTCCGATTGGTGTCGATAGACTATCCGGTTTTATGGCACCTACCTGGGGTACTTCTAATAAACACGGTAACGAATATCGTCTACCTTTTTACTGGAATATTGCACCAAATTACGATGCAACAATAACCCCAAGACACATGACCAAACGCGGAACACTGATTGATACCGAATTTCGATATTTGACTCGAAATAATAATGGCGTGTTTGATATTGGATTTATTCAAAATGATGCAAAGTTTAATGATGATCGAGAATATTATGCCTACAAAAACCTTTACAGCAATGGTCGAAATTGGAGAAGCACAATTGATTTAACCTATTATAGTGATACCACCTACCTTTCCGATTTCACATCAATTCTGGAAGAATCGAGTATTTCCCACGTCGAAGAATTTGCTGATGTGACCTATAACGGTAGCGACTGGTTATTCAAAACAAAGGTGCAGGGTTACCAAACTTTAAGCGGTGACGACCCGTATACACGATTACCCCAAATATTATTTGATTACAAAGGTGTCCCGTTAGACAATCAGCTAAACTATTTCTTTCGCAGTGAATTTGTGTATTTTGAACACAGTTCAACAAAACCACGAAATACTCGCGATACGACACCAACCGGGTTTAGATCCGACATCGAGCCCGCAATAAG
>JBGMRJ010000061.1:6784-17341 GCA_048061315.1 Gammaproteobacteria bacterium | reverse complement strand
GGTATTGATTTTTTTGTTTTCGCTCCGAGTTTCTTAAGTGCTTCTGTTCGCCCCACCAGATTTCCTTTTCCTGAAATGAGTCTTTTATTTGCTTGTTGATATGATTCTTGTGCTTTATCAATTTTATCGCCAACATCATTTAATGCTTCAACAAATCCTACAAATTTATCATAAAGATCACCTGCTCGTTTTGCAATTTCGCGTGCATTTTGATTTTGATTTTCGTAGCGCCACATATTATGAATAATCTGTAAATTCATCGTTAATGTAGAGGGGCTCACTAAAAAGATGCCAACAGAAAAAGCTTCGTGAAATAACTGCTCATCTGATTCATATGCCAATATTAATGCCGGCTCGATTGGCACAAACATTAATACCATGTCCAGAGAATTGATACCTACCAACTCATCATAATTTTTTGAACTCAAATCCTTTATATGACTGCGTATTGAATTAATATGTTCATCTAATGCTGCTTGTCTCTCGCTTTCATCTGCGGCAGAAAAATACCGATCATATGCATTTAAAGAAACTTTTGAATCGATTACGACGTCTTTTTTATCGGGTAAATGGATGATAACGTCTGGATAATAGAGCTTTCCATCTTCACTGCGATAACTGTCTTGAGCATCATACTCTCGACCGTTTTTAAGCCCCGACGCTTCTAGCACTCGTTCCAGTATGACTTCTCCCCAATTTCCTCGGGTTTTACTTTCACCTTTTAAAGCATTGGTTAGATTAATTGCATCTTCACTAATTTTAGAGTTTAACTCCTTTAAACCTTTAATCTCATGAAATAATGATTGTCTATCCTTTGTTTCTTTATCGTATACATCTTCAACTTTCTTTTTAAAATCACCAAGTTGTTGACGAAGTGGATCTAATACCTGATTAATGTTATTTTTATTTTGTTCGGTAAATTTCTTACTTTGATTGTCGAGAACTTTATTCGCCAGGTTTTCAAATTCAATTATCATTTTTGAATTTACCTGTTCCAGTTGTTTTAAATTTTCTGAATTTCGTTTGGCCTGCTCTTCAAGCCGCGTTTTTAATTCTGAAATCTCGGCATTATCCTGGTTAATTTTCTGCTGATTGTTTTTCTCATTTTGTTTTAACGATAGCAACTGTGACTCAAGCTCAGATATTCGCACGAGTTTTTCTTCAACCACGGCTTTTGCTGTTTTTGCGACATTTAATTCTGTAATAGTGTGTTCCAGTTTTAAATTTTGAACTTCTAAATGCGTTTTTAATTCATTTATTTCAATATCACGGTTACTCAATTTTTCTCTGAATGAATTTAACTCCATTAGAATTTCACTATTGGATGTTTTTAGAACGAGAGCGATATGCCGTTTGGTCATCAGCATAACTGCCAATCCCCCCATAATCAGCCCTAAAATTAACGCTATAACTGGAATTAAATTGTCCACCTCGACCTCGTTGTGTTGTAAATACGCTTGAAATTGATACTGCTTACTTTGTCCACTACCACGCTATTAAACCTGAAATCAGGATATTTCTATTTACCATTTTCTGCAATCCCAAGTTGCTGAATTGCTAATTTTTAGAATCCAGGTTAATTCAATATTAGCATCAAACTTGACAACTTACTAACTAGTAAGTATGTTAATTATATGTCAGCAACGCTATCAACAAAAGAAAAAATACTTAATATTGCCAGTAAAATACTGCAAGATCGGGGCTACAATGGCTTTAGCTATAGCCACATATCAAAACAGCTCGGTATTCGTAACGCTGCCATTCATTACCATTTCCCGACTAAATCTGATTTAGGTAATGCTATGATTCAAGCTTACCAAAACCAATTTACCAGCTGGATGAACCATAATGAACAAAAATTCGCCGGCCAATATGATAAATTATTGGAATCCTACATTGCTATTCCGCGTAGTTTTATTAATAAACAACACACTGTCTGCCCGTTAGCGGTGCTAGAAGCGAATTACACAATATTCCCGGAGGGCATGCAGACTCTGACTCAACAACTCAGTAAAGATATTCGTGCCTGGTTTACCCGAATATTAAGCAATGGCAGAACGGCAGGAATTTTTAAGTTTGAGGGCCCGGCTGAGAATAAAGCGCTAATGCTATCAGCTGCACTACAAGGCGCATCTATGATGGCTCATGTCGAATCTCCTGAAATATTTGAATCGACGGTATTACAAATTAAACGTGAATTGGGAATTTACCATGAGTAATCACAGCCCAGAAAGCAATGATAGCGTAGTAAGCACTAACACACATAAAAAGTCCTATAAAAGAAGGGCTAAGCTGATGCTTAGTCTAAAATTGATTCGCAGTGCATATGGAATATTAGGCTTTTTTAGTCCTTTAATCGCCGGTTGGTGGGCATCGCGTATGTGGTTAGCTACCCATCGATTTCCCGAACCAGCACGTGAAAAAGCCTGGTTAAAATCGGCTAGTCATACCGAGTTAGCACATAAATACGGACCCATTGCCCTCTATCAATGGCACACTGAAAATGAAGCTGCAGCAACAGTATTATTAATACACGGTTGGAATGGCCGGGGGATGCAGTTAGCAGCATTCGTTGAACCATTAATATCACAGGGATTTAATGTCATTAGTTTTGATGCTCCTGGACACGGTCGAAGCTCGGGAAAACAATGTAATCTGTTGCGCATTGCCGATGTCGTTCATGAAATTTCTAATTCACTTGGTCCAATTGATATCATTATTGGCCATTCATTTGGGGCGATGGTTATGGCCAGAGTGGCTCGCGATGGTATAAACGTTCGTAAAGCCGTTGCGATTAGTTCACCATTAAATGCTGATTATTTACTCGATGAATTTTGTTCTACGCTCAACATAAAAGGAAAAAGCAAAACCAATTTACTGCAACGCATCTATAATCGCTTTGGTGAAGATATTTTTACACGCATTTCTGCGGTTGATAATGTTAAATATTTGAAAATACCTGGACTGATAGTTCATGATAAGCAGGATCATAATATACCATCGGAACACGCCCAAGCCTTAAATAAGGCATGGAAAGGTTCAGAATTACTAATAACTGATAACTTGGGTCATTTACGAATATTACGAAATAAAAAAGTTATTGATTCCGTGATTAAATTCATAACGAAAGATTAATGGTTTAAATAATTATCAGTAAGACTAATGGTTTTTTCGTAATTAAACCCTTGAGGTTGAGGTTCAGCATCCCCATTTGACAAATACCCTCTCGAATTACACATTACCCGAGTACCATTTACTTCATAATCAAAATTATCGTGGGTATGACCGTGAATCCAGTATTGAACACGTTTTTGATCCATTAATGATTCAAGATCACTGGCAAAAGCAGGGTTCAAAATATCATCCTGATAACGCGGGTGTGTTGATTTTCGCGATGGCGCATGATGTGTGACCACAATGGTATGCCCATCATAAGGAATGTCTAATGCACGCGTTAACCAGTCACGACTTTGTTGGTGTAATAACAGTGATGTTTCTGGCTCGAAAGGCCAACCTTCATATTTAATTGCTCGAAAATCACTCATTCGATCCTGAGCCGCTTTCATACTTCTGGATTTTAACTGTGTTCCATTTAATTCAAAATCTGTCCATAAAATAGAACCGAGGAATCTAACACCATTAATAATTTCGATATTATTATGCAATACATGGATATTGGATGGCGCCCGTGCTTTTAATTCATCTATTATGTCTAAATCATGATAATAGAATTCAAGATTACCGGGGATATAAACCACAGGGGTTTCAGAAAAATGTTTCGCAGCCCAGTTTAAACCTTTAAACCCTTCCCCGATGTCGCCAGCCAGAACAACAATATCAACTGGTATTGTAGGTGGTTGAAAGTTATCAGATTCAACGTGTAGATCACTGTAGATTAATATATTCATAAGCAATTAAAATTCCTTTTAATGACAATTTAGTGTAACTCCCTAAATCATTAAAACCACCTGTCCTAATGTTCGATATTTTTATATTTATTTCTCTATGTCTGCAGTTTATTAAAAAAAAATTTATTTTTTGTGTCGGCTCTCACACTTTATGAAGTTAGTATTATTAATTGGTTCAATCGATTTATCCAAGTAGTAGAAGTGATTAGATTTACACTACTGTATTGACCTGAATTAAATAAATTTTAAGACTTGTTCTATCAAATATTGGGATATTCTTGAGATGATAAAATTTGTAGCGAGGCATAACGGTGTTATGTTAATAATTAAAAAAAGAGTCCTTAACGAAAATCAATAAATATAATAAAGTCGACCACGTTCATCAGACTCAAATTTATAAATGTCCCATCGTATGGCTTTTGATCGATTGCGTTCCAAGCGTTGCGCTATTATCAACCGCTTGCCATCGGTCAACACATTAATCATGCCGTAATTTGCAACTGAACGCTCAATTATTCTTAAGTGTGCATCTAATCGTTGGCTTGCTGCCTTTATTTGATCGGCAGTTGCATCAGGATCATTTATTATTGCAGTCTCAGTGTCGATTTTCTTTCGAAGCTCACGTCTGACCTTATTAGGATGTTTAATACTTTCATTACCCGATCGTGCCAGTTCAGTAGAAAAAATCAAAGGTCGATCTGAGCGACTGTATTTTCCGATCATACCTAAAGTATCAGGGCGTGGATGCGAATGCGGTTCATTATCACCACTGGATATCACTGTCGCTAGTGGATTATTCGCTTTCATAAAATTAACTAACACATCTGAACTACCGTGGTGACATGCCTTGGCAATATCGACTTGAAAATGTTTTCTCGCTTCAGTGATCAAGATTTCAGTATCGGCAGGTGTTCTGGGTTTAGGATCTAAACCAGTATAGTGTTCCAATAAATATTTTTGAGATGATTTATTGATATCACCACCGAGAAATACTTTAATGTTACCAATTTCAAGTAGTAACACTACAGAGTGACCATTTTTCGTTACAGAAGTACTGCCAAACCAGGGTAATGCTGATTTCCCTTGAATTATTTCCTGTGGAACAGGGCCCAGAATTTTTATCGTCATACCTCGAGCATCATCAGGACTGTATCCTGGAAAATATCTTGGAACGGCCCAATCAGGGCTTGCAAGCAAACCCGCTATATCTTTCACACGACCAGAATCAACTGCAATTTTTAGTAAATTTGGATAACGGCGAACTCCACGTTTAATTGCACTGTTGGTTATTTTTTTAAGTTCACTCAGAGTTTGAACAAGCCCGGTTAAATATCGGGTGCGTCCCACTTTTTTCTCTGCACCTAATGAACTTTTTCCTGAGGACACTTGTTCGATAATAGAATTATGATAAAGAACCTTAGCGTAGACCTTATCATGCTTAAATAATGGTTTAAAACCACTATAATGATCTTTATCAGGATGTGTAATGATAAAAGACTCGAAAGTAATTTTTTTTGTAAACTTTCCAAAACGCCAACTTAAGAAACGAAACATATTATCTTTTTCACCGGCGTCAAGAATAATACTTTTATCTTCAGGAGTTTGAATATGACATCCATCACCCTGACCTACATCAACAAAATTTATTTCCAGAATTTGATTCGTTTGAAGGTTTTCTTGTCGTACCCAGCCATTCCGACGCCGTGATCGAATATTAACCCAGTTCCCGTCTATTTCATCAACTCGAGCCCAATCACCCCATAAAAGTTGATTGATAGGCTTTTTACCTTTTTTTGAATTTGCCAAACCTTTTTCTTTATAATGCACTGCGGAAGGATAACTAATACGTAATTCATCTCCAATTTTCATATTAAAAAACCCTTTTTTTATTGTAGCAATATTATTTTCCACTCAATTGAATTCGAATGACTTCTTTGTTAAATTCAATAATGTCACCTGATATAATTTTTTTTCGTTTTCTGGTTTCAATTTTGCCATTTAGTGACACTTGACCTTCAGCAATAACTGTCTTCGCTTCACCACCGCTGGAAACCATACCTTCAAATTTTAATATTTTATAAAGCTCAACAGGTTCTGTTGTAATTTCAACATCTCTCATTTAATGCTACTGGCCTACTCTGGTTTATTTGTATTTGCAAATAGTATAACAGTTAACTATAACGCATACATCTTTCTACAACGCAGCATTAAACTCCAGTAAATCAGGATAACAGCTCACAGCATCAAGATGAATTGCTCCCCCCACTAACACACAATCAATTTCAGCAGCGCGTGCACCGCCCAAATCACGTCGAATCGAATCACCAATAACAAGGGCATTCGTATTTTTAATTCCAAGTTGTTGTAGCATCATTTCGAAGGGTTTTGGTGATGGTTTCACCATTCCATGATCAGACGAAAACGATAATGCTGAAAATAATGAAATTAAACCCGTTTTATTAAATAATTCCAGCCATGCCGATTTTGGAGACCAGATATCGATAACAACCGCTAATGTATAACGCTTACTCAACTCATGCAGCACATTTATATATTCTACCGGTATATACCCTATTTCATGAAATGCAAACGTTTCAATTATTTTTTCCCATTCGTTTTGATTTATAGTATCGCCAACTGTGTTTTCAAGCGCACATTCTAGTGACGGAAAATTTTCTCTAAATTCAATTTTCGGGTATCGTTCATCGAGATAAGCATAAACTGTCATTATAATAGTATTTATTTCGTTCCGGGGTAATCTGCCACCAATTCGATGATATTGAATTGAATAATCCTCCAGCTCGGAAAAGTTATCTTCACCAAACATAAAGGTACTATTCATATCCAGCAATAATGCTTTTTTATCTCGCAACATAATCAGAATTACCTAACAGTGAAAATTTTATAATATTGGTATTAACTTGAGCTTACTACTTTAATTACGTTTATTACAAAATTTAATGCTACAATTATTATAATGACGGTTCATGATACTCAATCATTTTTTACGCCTGATGAATTTTTTTGTCAGAGTTCACGGCTATTATCCAAAACGTATAATCTAGCCCACATTTTACTTAAGCGAAGTCAATCGAGCCATCTCTTTATCCCTATTCGAACACTGCAATATCTTGCCATCATTGAAAATGATATTTTTTGGTTTGTCGACAGTTTGGCATATGCCGTTCGCGGAGATGAAGGTGGGCGTTTAATACGAATTTCATGGAAACCGGTGATTAAGAATGCACAACGAAATGATCTTACGCAGCACATGGATTGCCGTGTGATATTTTATGGCACTGACATGAGTGAAATTCAAAATCGTTTAAACAGTGAATTTTATCAAGCGATGTTGTTAATCGATAAACGTTACCGTGATACTCTGGTTGCGGATTACAAAGTCAATATTGTATCTTTGAAACCACCCTCCAAATAAAACAAATCTACCTATGCCGTCAAGCTCGCGAATAATATGGGGAGCTGCTCTGGTAATTTATCGACATGATCAATAATTGTATAATTATTGCTTCCAAAAATTCGTTTTACATAATCATCAGCATTCGGATCAAGCGTTAAACAATATGTCAGTACACCAGTACTATAAAGTTCTTCAACCGCTTTTTTAGTATCGTGACGTAAATGTTGCGGATCGCGTTCATCAATATCAGCAGGTTCACCATCGGTCACTAATAAAATTAATTTACGCTTTTCTTGCTGCTTTAATAAATGTTGCCCGGCATGACGTAAAGCCCCACCCATACGGGTTGATAAGCCGCCTTTCATACCTGCTAGCCGTGATTTTGATTCATCATCAAAATGCTGATTAAAATCTTTGAATCGATAATATTGCACATCATGTCGACCATCTGAAGCAAAACCATGAATTGCAAATGGATCACCAATACCCTCAATAGCGGTTGCAACCAGCGTCGCGGCTTCGCGAGTGAGTTGTAATACCGTTTTTTCTGAGCCGTTCATTGGCTCGTTGGTTGATTCGGATAAATCCAGTAATAATACTACTGATAAATCGCGAGTCTTTAACACGTTTCTCATCGTAATTCGGGGATTGGGTTGTTCGCCCATCCGAATTGCAATCATGGCGTCGATAGCGGCATTGATATCAATTTCATCACCGTCTTCCATATTACGAATTCGTTGCACACCTTCAGGTGTTAACAAATCAATAATCTGTTTAATACGGTGAGCAACGGGTTTGTATTCATCAATTATCGCCTGGATATCTTCAATATGACCGCGTGGTTGTCTGCGTTCATACACGGTCGTCCAGTCTGGACGGTGTAACTGAATTTGATAATCCCATTCCTGATAATGGAACGGATCGGACACCGGTTCTTTACCCCACATTTCATTAAAGCTTTTGGTTTTATCGGTAAGATCATCTTCATACGGACGCATTTCAGTAGCGCATGTCCAGATTTCCTGAGCATCATCACCGGCTAATTCACAATCGACTTCATTGGCCATTTCAATCACACTGACTTGACGCCTTACCTGTCGTTGGCTTGCAGGAACATAATCATATTCGACATCCCAGGTAAATTCTTCAAATTCCCAAACATAACGATTGTCATCACGATACGGGATATCGATGCGTTCCAGAATACGCAAGCTTGGAACTTCTTTTCGTGTTGAAAACAGATTAAAAATATCGAGTCCAAGATGCCAACAAAAATTATTATTGTCTTTATTTTCTTCAATTTCGTTATGGAATTTTTTAGCCAGTTGGTTTAATTCACTATCATCTGAAGTTATACTGTTATCAAGTAGCATTATTGCTAGATGTTCCAACAACAACATAGTTGGGTGTTCTATTTTTTTATCGACATTATCAGCGTTGTTAACATCCATTAGTGAACGCCAGAGTTTCTTTAAACCGGGAAATTCTTCAATGGCTTTATATTCAATTCGTGCGTCCTCAACAAAGCCGATAAAAAACATTTGAGCCGGACTCAAACCTTCGGCGGATATAGGTGCAGTGGAATACACCATGTGTGATGCCATATGAGCAGCTGTGGCGCGATAGAGTTCCAGGCCACTGACATCACCACAATCATCCAGGGCATCCGGTAAGTGCAATATTCTATGTTCTATAAAAGGACGAAAGTCAGCAAAATCCGTTCCGGTTGGTCGCAAGAAAAAATCACGCCCCCATAGAGCACGTAGATAAAAATTGAGTTTACGTTGTGTTTTTATAAATAAAATGCCACGGCGTTCTTTTTGTAACATAGCACGGCTATCAGCAGACTCTAAATTAAAATAAGCCGTTAAATTATTAAAATCCCTGCGATACGCCTGCGCACCAAAATTCGCCCAACGGCGTAATCCACTGAGTGTTAATTTTGATAATAACTCATCAATGTGATTCAGCATCGGACGCACACCGCGTGATGCCGTTGATGCAAGTTGATGAATTAATGTGAGGTAACCCCGAAATAACTCTGCATCACCTAAATTACGTGCTGCTGTAGGCATACTCGAAAATAATAATGCAACTACTGAACCCGATGTCATAGACGATAACTTCATAGCGGCTGTTAGACAATCACCAATGACGTCTTCGCCGCATTCTTTTGCGACTAAGGGTATATTTTGTAAATGAGAAATAACAACATCTGTGCCACGGCCAAGATTACATAAGGCTTTTGCACCGTCCATGTACTCTTGCAAACCCGTTGGCGACATAACGCGTGATGCTTCTTGAAAAGTACTTTCCAGGACATCACGAATCTCAGGTGCGGCATCAGTGAGAAAGTCTTCGTAATCTTCAAGCTTTATCGACATGTTAATTTATTTTCAATGTGATTAACGAGTGATTTATTTACCCAAAAAAAGTTTCAACAGCTGCGTTTAAGGTATCGCGCATATCAGGATCATCTGTTAATGGTGTGACCATGGTCATGTTACATGCATCTAATGGAGCAACACCTTTTGAAATAAGCTGCCCTGAATAAACCAGTAACCGGGTTGAAATTCCTTCATCTAAACCGTGACCTTTCAAGTTACGAGCACGATGCGCAATGTGAACTAATTTTTCTGCTGTTGCCACATCCACACCTGATTCTTTTGCGACAATATTAATTTCAATTTTTTCTTCAGGATAATCAAAATCCAACGCTCCGAATCTTTGCTTGGTTGATTGTTTCAAATCTTTCATCAAGCTTTGATAACCCGGGTTATAAGATATGACAAGTTGAAAATCCGGATGAGCCTGAATCAGTTCGCCTTTTTTATCTAATGGCAAACTACGACGGTGATCAGTTAATGGGTGAATAACAACGGTTGTATCTTGTCGTGCTTCAACAATTTCATCGAGATAACAAATTGCGCCCATTCGAGCGGCTGTGGTCAGTGGACCGTCCTGCCATTTTGTTCCATCTTTATCGAGTAGAAAACGCCCCACTAAATCGGATGCAGTCATGTCTTCATTACAAGCAACTGTAATAAGTGGCTTGCCAAGTTTCCATGCCATGTGTTCAATAAATCGAGATTTACCGCAGCCAGTTGGTCCTTTAATCATCATCGGCATACGAACATCATATGCAGATTCGTATAATGACAATTCTGAACCAACGGGTTCGTAATAAGGTTCATCTTTAATTAAATATTGCTCAGCATCTACAACGATATC
>JBGMRJ010000061.1:0-6684 GCA_048061315.1 Gammaproteobacteria bacterium | reverse complement strand
TCCGGTGGTAAATTACTCACCAGACATCCATATTTATCCCACTCGGTATTAACTTTATCTAACAGTGCATCTACACCAGCAAAATTCCAACCTTCGCAAGTTTCAGATTCTTCAATTAACCCAAACACCCAGGCGTCTCGGATAATTTTCCCAATAGTGGTCATACCACCATTGACTTCATTCTGTACTCCAACGTATTTATCAGGACGTGCCATATAAGTCTCTTAAATTAGTTAAAACAGTAATATGAATTATAGGCATGAAAAGCCTCCAGATATAATAGACAAAATGCCTTTACTGGAGGCTTTTTTCATTTATTTAATAACGATTATCGTTATTAAACAGAAACACCACGGTAAACAACCATTGCTGCGCCAGCTGACTGAGAAAAGTTATCAAAACCTAATAAACGAACGTGGTTATCGGGATGTGCTTTATGACAAGCTTCAAGCTCCGCTATAATAACATCAACATCAGTTTCACCAAACAATGGTAACTTCCACATGTACCAGTAGTTGCTAGTTGCATTTGATGGTTCTGTATGTTCAATACCCGGATTCCAACCTTTATCAACAATATATTGAATTTGAGCGCGAGTTGATTCAGGCGTCAATGGTGGCAGGTAAGAAAAAGTTTCATATTTTCGGCTTACAGCAGCATCGCTTAAGCTCGAATTGTAATCTTGTACATCACTCATGTGATTAACTCCAATTAATAAAAATGTTAACTCAGTGACAAGCTACTTTTTAGTAGCTTGCCCTGAAATACAATAGTTAAATCAAAAGAACTATTTATGTGCAACGTCAATCTTGTCAACAGTATCAAATTCAAATTTGATCTCTTTCCAGGTTTCCATCGCAATTTTAAGTTCTGGGCTATGAGATGCAGCTTTAATAAGAATGTCTTTACCTTCTTTCTCAAGCTCGACACCCTGGTTACGCGCTTCAACACATGCTTCAACTGCAACACGGTTAGCAGCAGCACCCGCAGCATTACCCCAAGGATGGCCTAATGTACCACCACCGAATTGCAAGCAAGAGTCATCACCAAAGATGCTCACTAATGCAGGCATGTGCCATACGTGAATACCACCAGAAGCAACTGGAATAACGCCAGGCATTGAACCCCAATCTTGATCGAAGAAAATACCACGTGAACGATCTTCTTTAATGTACGATTCACGCATGATATCAATCCAACCTAATGTTGCATCACGATCACCTTCTAATTTACCAACAACTGTTCCTGAATGCAGATGATCACCACCAGACAAACGAAGAATTTTTGTTAATACACGGAAGTGAATACCGTGGTGCGGGTTACGATCAAGCACAGCATGCATAGCACGATGGATATGTAACAACATACCATTGTTTTGACACCATTGTGCCAATTGTGTATTTGCAGAAAGACCACCTGTTAGGTAATCATGCATGATGATCGGTGCGCCAATTTCTTTAGCATATTCAGCACGACGCATCATTTCGTCAGCAGTTGGTGCAGTCACGTTTAAGTAATGACCTTTACGTTCGCCCGTTTCAGCTTCGGCTTTATGGATTGCTTCCATAACAAAATCAAAACGATGTCTCCAACGCATGAAAGGTTGTGAGTTTACGTTTTCATCATCTTTGGTGAAATCCAAACCGCCACGTAAGCCTTCATAACAAGCACGGCCATAGTTTTTAGCAGATAAACCTAATTTAGGTTTAATAGTACAACCCAATAATGGACGACCATATTTATTTAAGATATCACGTTCAACTTGAATACCTTGTGGTGGTCCATTACAGGTCATCACATAAGCGACAGGGAAACGAATATCTTCTAATCGAAGTGCACGTAGTGCTTTAAATCCAAATACGTTACCAACTAATGAGGTAAGGATGTTAACAACAGAACCTTCTTCAAATAAATCGATTGGGTAAGCAATAAAAGCATAGAAACAGGTATCATCACCAGGAACGTCTTCAATTGCATAACAACGGCCTTTGTAATAATCAAGATCAGTTAATAAGTCAGTCCAAACTGTAGTCCAGGTTCCTGTTGAAGATTCAGCGGCAACAGCAGCTGCAACTTCTTCACGAGGTACACCATCCTGTGGAGTAATTTTGAAACAAGCCAAGATGTCTGTTTCTTTAACAGCGTAATCTGGCTCCCAATATGTTTCGCGGTATGCTTTAACACCCGCACTGTAAGTCTTTGCCATGTTGTATTTTCCTCAACAGTTTGTTTATCGGTAAATTTAGATAGCATCGCTGCTATCGTCTAAATTCTGTATACCCAAAATTACGTCTGTATTGCTGCTGTAATTAGGCAGACATGGAATATATATCTAATTTACTATTTAAAAAAATTAGTTTTTGTTATAAGTTACATAAACATTTGTTTATACTTAATATTATGCATTTAACATTACAACAACTTAAATTATTTGAATCCGTGTCTCGCCTGGGCAGCTATACGCGTGCAGCTGAAGAGCTATTTCTCACGCAACCTGCTGTTTCTATTCAAATTAAACGTCTTGAAACACAAGCAGGTTTGGCGTTATTTGAGAAGGTTGGTAAGAAAATATTCCCAACAGCCGCCGGAAAAGCGGTGTATGAGGCGAGTGTCGACATTCTTAGAAGAGTCGAAGAATTAACCATATCAATTGAAGAGCTGCAAGGAACTGTAAAAGGTTCTCTTCAGGTTTCGGTGGTTACCACCGCTAAATATTTTTTACCTAATTTACTTGGGGTATTTTTGCAACAATACCCGGATGTCGAACCAAAATTAAAATTCACCAATCGCGCTAATGTTATCGATAGATTAATGAATAATGATGATGATTTTGTCATTATGGGGCAAACACCGGAAGACAGTAAATTAGAATCCTACCCATTTCTGAATAACATTCTAGGAATAATTGCACCTGCCGACCACCCGTTAGCCAATAAAAAAAATATTTCGCTGTTGGAAATAGCCAAACAACGAGTCTTAATTCGAGAGCTGGGCTCTGGAACGCGTTATGTTTTTGAACAATTACTCGCGAAACACAACGCCAAAATTGAACCCTATATGGAACTCGGTAGCAGCGAGGCACTAAAGCAAGCAGTAATGGCCGGACTGGGAATTGCCGTAGTGTCATTACACTGTGTGCAACTCGAACTTGAAGCACATAAATTAGTTGTCTTGGATGTAGAAGAGTTCCCTATCAAGCGACGCTGGTATGCAGTACACCTAAAAGGCCGAAAATTATCATTGGTAGCCAGAACCTTTTTAGAATTCATCCTTGAAGAGAGCCATCACATCCTGGGGATGCAGTATGAATAGCTATATAATAGTATAAGCGATTAATATAAACCCATGCCAAGCAAACTAAGCACGATTAAAAATATTGTTAAAACTGCAGCAATTGAAGAACTGTTACCCCGATTCACTCAAGTAACTGCACAATTAAAAGCAGATGGCAGTATTGTTACCGAGGCTGATCTAGCTGTGCAACAGCGGCTAAGCTCAGAATTACAACTCGAATTTCCAGACCATGTTTTACTCTCAGAAGAAATGTCCCTTGCAGAACAGAAAAAATGCCTAATCACTAATTCGCCTATCTGGTGCCTTGATCCACTCGATGGTACAAGTAATTATGCTGCTGGAATTCCGTATTTTGCTGTTTCCCTATCATTAATTCATGATGGACAAGTAACCATGGGACTGGTCTATGATCCAATTCGAGATGAATTTTTTACCGCAACACAGACCGAGTCAGCGCAACTTAATAATACTGAAATAAAAAGTACACCAGATATTACTGACTTAAATCGCGCAATTGCCATTGTCGATTTCAAACGACTCGATAGTGAATTGTCACAAAAAATTGTGACACATCAACCCTTTGCATCACAACGAAACTACGGTGCCTCCGCACTGGACTGGTGTTGGCTAGCAGTAAATCGGGGCCATGTATATTTACATGGCAAACAAAATATCTGGGACTATTCTGCTGGACACTATATTTTTCAAAAAGCCGGTGGGATTGCTTGCACAATTGATGGGAGTAACGTTTTTAAACCAAAGCTTGAAAGCCGCTCGATAATTGCGGCGGTTAATAAGTCGTTACATCAACAATGGTATGATTGGATTAAAATTTCTTAAATTTTTTTACTGTTAGATTAGTAAATCATAACGGAGCCACAACCTTGTTCTTCACTATAATATAAACGTGTTCGAATGATATACTCCCGACCACGATGTAGATAAGCAACAATTTTTGCATTAATATCCTGACCACTATCATCATTGCCATCAATGTAATCCTGAACACCATCACGTAATTCAAATAGCACCATAACCGTATCGACCTTACCAAAGGTTTGCAGTGTATATTTTCTACTGCTTGTCGGGTTTATTGTATAATCCACTTGTTCTCCCGGAGTAATAGTAAAGCGTTGTGACTCAAATGCTTTTAATTCAGAAAATTGCTCTTCTTGCGGTGGGTATAATTTTCGAACAGTTTCAATATCAACCTCTGAAAGACCTGCTTGCGGGATTAACGGCTTTGTCTGGTATTCTACTGGCACTTTAATCAAACCAGCTTCGAATTGATAATGCATTATCGAGTTTTTGTCCCAATCTGATCCATCTACCGTATTTGCAGGAATTTTGCGAATGACATTCCAGAATGTTTCATCACGCGACCAATTATTCGGAGGCGCACCAAGATTAGAATATACTTTCTCTTCATCCCACACTATTCCAGCACGCGGATTTTGATGTTCATGAGGGAAGCCCAATACATGACCAATTTCATGTAGTGCAGTATCGCGACCAAATTCTGTTGTCAGATCCCAACCAAAATTTGTAGTTCGCTTGGCAGGATCACTTGCAAATTCAATATTATCGCGTCCAATATAAGACCACGCGCCATCAGCTTGATCAAATCCAATTTTAATCGTTGCATCAGCCGAATTATCAACTTCTCTAAAACTTAAGCCTATACCCAATTGTTTCCAGGTTTCAAACGCTTGTCGCACAGCCTGTTCCTGTTCACTTCCACCACGCCATTTAACAGGTTCTTTGAAAAAATAAAACGTTATTTCAGTTCCGTTGACCCACATTTTGGAAATAAGTGATATTAGGCGTGCGCGATTACCATCAGTAATGTGACTTAGATCACGTTCTCGAATCTCTGGTAAGGAACATAAAACACCACTATTTTTTTCGCAGTTAGAATCTTTATTTTTTTTTAATTTATTTTCCATAATGTAATTTCAAACTCCTGTTCATTAAATTATTATTATGCATAATATTATAGCGTACTAATTTGGTTTATACAGTCAAAAGACAATAGACCAACTATTTCTAAGCTTGGAAAAAATAATTGTGATCTTTGAAATTAGATATTGAGGATTATAATTTTATATCAAAAAATTTTACGTAATGGAATATCTCGGCTTTAACCTGCTGCGCTATTCTACCTCCTGCATCAATGTAGACGAAGTCTTTGGCATGGGTAATTTTTTACTTGCTGTCCACCTCAGGGCGTGTTGTTAGGTATTATTATATTCTTCTTATTAATTGATAATTTTTAATTCTCGTCCATCTTGTAAATATAATGTATCACCATCCCAACTTGAATATGATTCTTTATTTTTGAATTCAAAAAATGGGTTTTTATTATTACTAATAGATAGCTTTCCTTTATAATCTATTTTTCCAATAGCATGATAAACTACAGCTCTATCTTGAACGTTTTATATTTTATTGTTTTATTGGACTTTGACGATTATTAATCATTTCAGCCCATTTGTTTAAATTAGGGTAATTATTAATATCAACATCCGCAAGATCTTTTAAAATAAATAACCACGGATAATATGACACATCTGCTATGGAAAATTGACCACATATGTATTCTCGCCTACTTAGTTGGTCATTAAGTATTGCACAAAATGAAGACATTTTATCTTTATAACGTTGAAGATGTGGGTCAGATAACTCATTGGAAGATTTTAATATATAGTAGTATAATTCACCCATTACTGCTCCAAAATTAGCTGCTTCAAATATTAACCATTTTATAACCTCAACTCGTTCAACCTCAGTTGTTGGAAGAAACAAGTTGGCTTTTTCTGCTAAATAAAACAGAATTGCATTTGATTCAAATACTATGGCACCTGTTTCATCATCTTTTATTATAGGAACCGTTTTATTTGGGTTAATGTTAGATAAATTATTTATACGTTCAATGTCATTGTTCATATCTATTTCTACAGTTTTATAAGAAATATTTGTTTCATGAAGCATAAATAAAATTTTTTGAACGATTGGGCCACCACTACTATTTGTATAAAATTCGATCATTGAAATTCCTGTAATTTGATGCTTGTGAAATATAACGCAGAGCTAAGGGGGTTCGAGAACAGGCGGTTTTTTTGCGTTCTTTGCAAAAAAAGTGCGTGTTCTCGAAATCCCACTTGAGTGATGAAATGGACGCCTCCCTTTTTTAATCGGCATCAATGTGCCATAGGTAACTGTAGGTAAACATAACAATCCTAAAAGGAGACGTCCATGAATAATACTAGCAAACTAATCGGTGTTGATTTAGCCAAAAATGTCTTTCAACTGGCACTTGCCGATAAACACTATACTATTACTCAGTCTAAGCGATTGAATCGTAGCCAGTTTCATGAATTTTTTGCCAAT
>JBGMRJ010000060.1:9984-17541 GCA_048061315.1 Gammaproteobacteria bacterium | reverse complement strand
GTTTTAAGCGCTTTAGATTTTCATTTATTTTTAACAAGCGATTTGCAGACACATCAAGTGCGACACACTCCATAATATCGGGTTGTTTTTCCAGAATATGGCAGGTTTTCCCCCCCGGTGCAGCGCAGGCATCTAACACCCGATGTCCGGCACACACATCTAACAAACCGGCAGCCAATTGCGGAGCTTCATCCTGAACGGCTACATAACCTTCGGAAAAATTAGGTAACTCCATGACATCACAGGCTTTTTCAAGTGTAACACCGTCAGGGGACTGGCTTGTCGCAATAGCCGATTTTTGCTTATCGGTTAATAGCTCACGATAACGCACAACATCTGTGAACACGGTATTCACTCGCAGGGTCATGGGTGCCTGGGTGTTATTGGCCTCGAAAATTCGATCTGCATCATTTGGCCAGGCTGATTGAATTGCTGAAATTAACCACTCAGGGTGAGCATATCGTCCGGCGCTGCTAAGTTCTGCTTTTTCAATTAAGCAGTGTTTTTCACGAAGAAACTCTCGTAAAACGCCATTAACAAGGTTTTTGGACCATACTTTTCGTAATTTTTTGCATACTGTAACAGTCTCAGATACTGCGGCATGTTCTGCGATACGCATGTCGATAAGTTGATAGAGTCCGATATAGAGTAATATTTCGACATCCTGATCTTTTTTGCGTAATGGTTTTTTTAATAATAACGACACGATGGTTTGCAGTTTGGGTAACCATCGACAAACACCAAAAGCGATAGCGGCTATTAATGCCCGGTGTTTTGGATCTTTTGCGGTATTGTGTTTGTCCAATGCATAATCAAGCGAGCGTCCTGATGAAATGACATCAGTTAAAATGTGGTGCACCGTAAGCCTTGGATTCATATTTTTTTTATTTGTTTTTGTTATGTAGCCAGCGTATCCAGCAGAATCATAACGTAAATCGAAATTAAACGACATTACTATTACATCTGTAAAAATAGTATTAATGGTATGATTGGTTTGTGAGACGAAAGGGTAAGACGAGTTTAAGCTACTTCAGATAAGAACCCTTTTTTACTACAATAAGAGGTTCCTTGAGACGTCAGATAAAAAATATTTCCTTTCTGACTATTAACGGATTCAATAAAGCCTTTTTCATTCAGATAGTTTAGAGCATAGCTAACCTCGATTTCATGAAGTTCCAAAATATCCGATACTTGCTTGATTAACATACCACTTTCGCCATTTAGAGCAATTGTTTTTAGAATAATTTTGGCCAGTTTTTTTTCAGTGCCGGAGTTAACAATATATTCATTGCTTAAATTTTCCGGTGACCAGTTATTATCAAAGTTAAACTTTAAATCGAGCAGCTCGGAGGGTTGTTTTGGAGCCGATTTTTTCTGCATTTTTGACAATAATGAATCGGAATTTTTTTGATTTAAATGACGGAAATAGACGACCGTGAGCGGAATAGCAGCCACTAGTAGGAATACTGTAATCCATACGATTATTTCACTGAAGTCGAATGAAGTCATCCTGACGTCCGTTTCTATAGTTAACGTTATAAGTACCGGTTATTATATGTCAAGTAGTACTAATACTAAATAGCTGAGAAAACTGTTTTACAAAAAATTGCAATAATGTTATATCAACGTGACATAATAATTAGAGTGGTTCTAAATATTATCCCTGTTATGGTTTTACTATAGACCTTAGGAAAGTTTAATACTGAGAAGGATTCCTCAAAACATGAAAGTAGTGTTGTTCGATATGGATGGTACATTAATTGACCCAAAACAGGGGTTTGTGCGGTGCATGAATTATGCATTAACGGCATTGGACCAGAAGCCGGCTAATGAATCTGATTTAGTGAAATTTATTGGTCCGCCACTAGACTATGCTATTAAAGAATTAGTGCCAGATTGTAGCGATGATTTTGTTACGCAGTGCGTAGTTAAATTTAGAGAGCGTTATCTTGATTTAGGCTGGCAGGAAAATCGTCTTTATGAAGGCATAGATACGATTCTGCAGACATTGTTAGCAGAAAATTATACTCTTGCTATTTGTACATCACGACGCACCGATTTAGCGAAAAAAATTATTGATCACTATCACTATAATGATATTTTTAGTGATATCTACGGTGCTGATATTGGTGTTAAAAAATCTAAACTGGTAGAAGATTTAATTAAACAACAAAAGTTCACCAAAGACAGCTGGTTGATAGGTGATCGAAGTTTTGATATTAGTGCAGCTAAACTAAACGGCATGCAGTCTATAGCTGTTTTATGGGGTTATGGTTCACGGCAGGAACTTGAAAAACATTCGCCAGATTATATTATAAACAAGCCAGCGGAAATTATAGCGTTAATTCGAAAACACTTTTAAGCAAAGATTATTTATCAAAATAAAAAGGAATGAAGATGATGAATAAAATAAAAACAATGAAAATATCAGTTATTCTTTTACTAAGTTATTTAATTACTGCAATCTCAGTAGCCGACGATATTAAAATTATTGAATTGGATAAATCAGAGATTAAAACTGAGAACACTGCTTCAGTTAAAACAACAGAGCAGCCTCAACAACTTAAACCTGAATTGAAAGTATTGTATAAAACTCAAAACCTGACGCCGGAAGCAGCATTAATCGTTGCCCAAGCGGCGATGAAAAACTGCCGTGATTCAGGATATCAGGTCAGCGTTGCTATATTAGATAAGGGCGGTAACATTCAGGTATTACTGCGGGATCGATTGGCCGGAATTAAAACACCGGATATCGCAATATTAAAGGCAACAACCGCTCTCAGTTTTAAATCAGCTACATCAGTATTAACAAATTCTGTACTTGAAAATAAACATCTGGAAGGCGTTACCGATATACCAGGTGTGTTGTTTCTGGCAGGCGGTATTACTATCGCTGCAGCAGGCTCAATTATTGGTTCAATTGGTGTATCCGGTGCACCGGACTCCAAGTTTGACGAACGCTGTGCAATGTTTGGGTTAAAACCAATTGAAGGATTGTTGGAATTCGCTGATTAAATAATAATCATGTTAATATTTTATTAACTACAAATATTTTAATTTTGTATCACCATTGATCCATGTCATATTTGTTTCAAAGATATTTCACAAGTTCTGAAATTGGTGCATACTGTTTATTGTGAAATAATTTAGTGGAGTAGGAGTCATTAGGAGGCGATATGATCAAAGCAAAGATAATGTTAAATACAAGTTTATCTATTCTTGCACTGTCAATCTCAGCTTGTGCTATTACACCCAAAACACCACCTGTTATAAAATCTGCTGAGCAAAATAACGCGTTCATCAGTGGTGTTGTTAAAGGCGATAAATACATTGCAATGGATAATTCTTTTACGATTAATCTTCCGTATAAGAAAGGTTCTCGTGAATATGAGTTAATGGAAATAGATGAATTTTATTCCGAGAAAGGGGCACATGTTTCATTTGGGGTGCAAGGTAAAAATAGTAATATTTTTAATCTGGAAATAAAAGCTATTTTAGATGAGAATACATTTGAACAACAATCGGCAAAATTATTAACGCAATACCGTAGTGATTTATTTTTGGATTACCGTTCAAAACCAAGGTTGTTAAAAAAATACAAATTCAAAATTCGTGGCTATGATGCCATTCATTGGAACTTATTTCAAAAAATTAGCCCGCAACAAGCAACAAACCTTGGTTATGGTCTGGTAAATCATCAGGTATTCGCAATTAATTTAGGTGATAAAGTGGCCTTTATCTGGGTGCAAAAAACTGCAAATAAAGCCAATCAACATAACAAGATTGTTACTGCATATGATTTTGCAACATCACTGAGCATTCCAAAGAAAAATGTTGATGTAAACTTGCTATCATCAATACAGTAGTATCATTTTAGCGTTAACGGCCATAAAATATCATTTATCTTGTTATGATATTTTATGGTTAGACAGAACATCAAAATAACCATTTTTTCAATGCAATCCCATTCCAGCTAACATATTATATCACCTTGAATATTCATTAATTTCTGTTGCTTCTGTGCACTATAATATTTGGTATCGTAAAAATGACAAAGTTCTGGAGTAGTTTAACCTCACAATTACACCCCTATGAAGCGGGTGAACAACCTCAAGATCAACAGTATTTAAAACTTAATACTAATGAGAATCCTTATCCACCTTCACCACGGGCAATCACGCGAATTTGTGAATCGGCATCCGAGTCTTTACGACTTTATCCCGATCCTGAGTCGAATAAATTAAAAAATGCAATATCAAAATTATATTCTATCGAACGTAATAAAATTTTTGTTGGTAATGGCTCGGACGAGGTATTGGCGTTGTCGTTTATGGCTTTTTTCAAACAACAGCAGGCAATTACTTTTCCTGATATTAGTTACAGTTTTTATCCGGTGTACTGTAACTTATTTGAAATTAACTACCACTGTTTTGAGTTGAATTCTAAATTTGAAATTGAGACAGATGCAATACCAAAAATAAATGGTGGTATTATTTTTCCAAACCCAAATGCACCCACCAGCCTCTTTCTTGATACATCACGAATTGAAATGATATTAAAACAACATTCTGATGTTGTCGTTATTGTTGACGAAGCCTACATAGATTTTGGAGGTGAGAGTTGCATAGCGTTGATTGATCGATATCCAAATTTGCTCGTTATTCAAACTTTATCCAAATCCCGCTCTTTAGCGGGTTTACGGGTAGGTTTTGCGATGGGCAATAGTCAATTAATCGATGGATTGGAACGCGTTAAAAATTCTTTTAATTCATATCCTCTTGATTTGCTTGCGATTGAAGGGGCAGTTGCAGCAATTGATGATACTGAATACTTTAATAAATGCTGCACAGATATTATCGCAACTCGTGAATGGCTAACTACCGAGCTGAATAAACTGTCATTTACAGTGCTTACTTCAAAAACAAATTTTGTTTTTGTAAAACATGAAAGCAAATCCGCGAGTAAGCTGTATACGGAATTAAAACAAAGTGGTATTCTAGTGCGGTATTTTGATAAACCTAAAATAAATAATTACCTGCGAATTACCATTGGTCTTCGTGATGATATGGAATTCTTTTTAGAAAAACTGAAATCCTTACTTTAAGTTAAATTAGAAATTCATTAAATAGTAAATTGTTTAACTATTCTTGTGCAACACGAAAAGACATCTTATAAAAGTTATTACAGGGTGCAAAGATGAAAACAAATATTTTCTGGTCTGCAACTACCTCGGTATTATTATCAGATAAAATGCAAAGTACGATAGGTGGGCCCGAACCTATAATCGATGCTTTATCTCAGGACCTTAAAAAAGCCGGTATCGACGTTAAAAGTAAACATTATATTTTAGACAAGCATTCTAATGAAGATGAATATAGCACGCTTAATGCGGCACGCTTTACGGATGATCCCGGATCGTTACTAAATTCAATATCACTACACACCGTTAAATTACATTCACCTCAGATAAAGCAATATTATTCAAACTACATGATATCGCTGGATGTCGGTGCAGATGCAACAGTTGTCAAATTGATAGAAAATTTTTTACAAACAAAAGGCATTAAATTTTGTAAGCATGATGCTTTAATTGAAAAAAAGCACATTGATTTTAGTTATGAGCTTACCCACATATCCGATTTAAATTAATTTATAAATATAAAACGACAATAAAATGAACCACTTAAAATTCTTATTATTTCTCATTTGTTTTAGCTTGCCATTAAATAGTTATTCTAAAGAAACTTCGGTTGAAAACGGCTGGACTAGTGATTTATATCAATCTTCTGTTGATTCCTGCACAGCATCGGCTGTCAATAATAATATGAAGCACATAATTGAAAAAGAAAATGTCGTTGTCGATTCTGATGAATATTTAAAAATACTGAGAAAGGTAAAACAACATCAGAGCGCAGTGTGTAAATGCACACAGGATTTAATTATGAAAGAGTATAAATTTTCCGATATTGAAAAAATATTGGATAATAAAAATTTTATTATTAGTGCAGCTAAGGATTGCAATAAAAAAATAGTGGCAACGAATAATAAATAATTTTAAGGAAAGCTTAGTTCCCAGTAATCGATATAACCATTATCCAACCGAGCAGTGTCTTGAACTTCTAATGTCCACTGTCCTTTAGCAATTCCTGCAGGAATTGTAAAAGTTAAAGATTTGTCAAAGTTTTGTGAAACTGTTTTTGAACTTGTATCTTTAATAACAAATTTTGTCTTGTTAGGTGCAATTACGTTAATTGAGATATCATTAATATCTGTATGTTTGATATTAACACTCACCTTCAAAGTGCCAGCATTGTTATTATAGTTACTGAGAATAGTGCTACTTGTTGTTGTTGTATCGATTATAGTTGTATCGCGAGAATTTTTGAATGTTTTTAAAATTGAACCTGCGACATCATAACTAGCTGTTAATGTTAAATTTGAATATTCCGTGTAACCATAAACTTTAATAAAATACGTTCCTGTTTCAGGAGTCGAAATAAAGATATTCTCATTTGATGATTCAGACCATGATCGTTCATCATACAAAATAAGCGTTGGTTTACTGGCAAATTTTACATACAGATCGGCATCCGATGTCACGCCGTTTGTGTTTATGCGCAAGTTGGCGGCACCTGCCGGAATAGTAATAGTGAAGTCCTGGCTGGATTTACTCTCGGCCTTAGCAATTAATTGTGAAATTGAATTTTCCAACGTTGTTGAGTTTGGAGTGTTATTGGCATTTTTACCATTGATAAAAGCAACTCCGGTGTTATTAGGATCTAACCAGTCAGACAAACGACTACTGGGGCTAGGACTAGTCGTATTCCCTGCCCATGACAAGTTTAGACGTCCATACCAATCTGATTGAGAGCGGTTTGCACAGCTTGCTGAACCACCCGATAATTGACCCACAATTCGTTGATTTTGATCAAACAATGGCGCACCTGAAGAGCCACCTTCTGTGGTCCCTGCTGTCCACCAGAATATACGTATATGACTATCCTGAACTTTCGGCATGTTAGGAACTTGATTAACATCAAGAGTTAATAAGCTAGGATCCGTAACAAGACTTATTCGTTTTTCTTCACCATTGGGGTGGTGGATGCTTGCTACTGCTGATGGTGCAGTTAGTTGCGAGTGATCCCATCCGGCATAGAATACGTTATAGTCAGCAGGAATAGATTTAACAAGTTTAAGTAATCTAAAATCCGATATGGCGTAATTCGCGATTAAACTGCTGCCACCCACTAAGGATTGCGAGCGAGAGCCATCACCTGGATTTGCATTAGTTGCGCTATTTAATTTTCGACATTGACTATTTTGATAATTCCAATAGACAACAACCGTATCACTATTAGAGGCATCAACCTCACAATGATTCGCGGTTAATAAATAGGGCGTATTATCTTGTGCAGTATTATTCACCATCGAGCCAGAGCAAACATAACCAGCAGGTATTCCAGTAGCAGGATCCAGACTTTGGAAAGTAAACATGACTGTTGAGCGAATTTGATCTTGCCAAGCATCACCGGCTGGACACGCTACGTCTATATTACA
>JBGMRJ010000060.1:0-9884 GCA_048061315.1 Gammaproteobacteria bacterium | reverse complement strand
TAATCCGTGTTTGTTGTGTTTCTGAAAATCGTTGTGCCGGGGTTGGATTGTTTTGATCATGTTGTAGTAAAAGTGCATTATCTAATCGAGGCATTTGCTGAGTCGTAATTGCGGCTTCTGGAATAACAAGCCCTGATTGTTGTAACGATAGCGGTGTAAAATTTGCAGCAATGGAATTTGAAATCAGTGCTAGTAATAAGCTAATTAATAATCCTTGTTTACAATTCGGCATTGCGGCTAATTCATCCTGATGGTTGTGTTGTACGATTAACAATCAATAATGTTTGATACAATTTGTAACCTTAACATTTGTAATTACAGATAAAAGTGCATAGTTTGTATTATGTTTAAATCTTGTAATGAAGCTGTAATATTGCAGTTATAATGTAAATTTTGTCTTATTTAAATATAAGGAGTTCCTTTGGCAGAAAATAGGAATCACCTCGGACAGGTTGTTGGCGCTAGAGTAACCAATTGGCGAGCACCTGATTTTCCGAGCCATGAAGTATTAGCAGGAACACATTGCCGTATTGAGCCATTAGATATCAACCGGCATGCCAGCAGTTTATTTGAAACAACAGCCGATGATAAGCCCGGTAAAATGTGGACTTATTTACCATACGGTCCTTTTGATAATGCTATTGAATACTGTGAATTACTGAAAAAATTGACAGCACAATCGGATCAGCAGTTTTATGCCGTTGTAGATGTGGAAACCGGGCGGGCATTGGGTGTTGCTGCATATCTGCGAATTAATCCGGAGGCAGGTTCAATCGAGATTGGCCATCTGAGTTACTCACCGCTGTTACAGCGTTCAATACTGGCTACTGAAGCCATGTATCTGATGATGAAAAAAATATTTGAAGCAGGATACCGACGATATGAGTGGAAGTGTCATTCTTTAAATGCAGCGTCGAAATCTGCTGCACTTCGGTTGGGTTTTCAGTTTGAAGGTATTTTTCGGCAGTCAATGGTGATTGATGGCCGTAATCGCGATACGGCATGGTATTCGATTATTGATGAAGAGTGGCCAAAACTACAAACTACGTTTGAAACGTGGCTAGCGTCATCAAATTTTGATTCAGATGGGCAACAGCGTAGAAGGCTACAAGAATTTTTTAAATAATTCTTATCACTCAATTTTTGGAGGCACTATTGTGACGAAACCCGAAATATATACTGGTAGTTGCTTATGCGGCAACGTTAAGTATGAAATAAATGGTATGATTAATGATATTGTCATGTGTCATTGTTCATTATGCCGAAAAGCGCAGGGCAGTGCCTTTGCAACTAATGCCAATGTAGCTGCAAATGATTTCAGATTTGTTTCTGGTGAGGAAAATTTAACAGCTTATGAAGCAAATCCAGGTCAAATAAAATATTTTTGTAAAACCTGTGGCTCACCCATTATGAGCAAGCAGCTTAAGCGACCTGAGTTAATTAGAATACGTCTAGGATTAGTTGAGTCAAATATTGTTGAACGTCCACATGCCCATATATATGTGAGTTCAAAAGCAAATTGGGAAATTATTAGTGGTGATTTAGCACAGTTTGATGAGACTATTACCACGTAATATTTAAAGGACAATGTTAATGTGACTAGGTGTAGCCATTTTTAATAATAAGTTCACGTTTAGGTGTTATTTTAATTGAATATTATGTACACATCATAGACAATTTGCTTAGGAAGTTATTAGTAGTAATGCCCTAATTTTATAATTCTAATCACACTAAAGTAGGAAGTAAGGGAATATGAAGATACTATTCAAAACATTATTAATATCATTTACGTTGTTATCATTAAGCGCAGTTACCGTTGCTGGAACAGCTCGTACTTCATCTCCTGATGGTGCGTTAGTTTACATTATTAGTCCAACAACCGGTTCGACAGTACCCACTAAATTCACTGTAAAATTTGGTTTGCGTGGAATGGGTGTTGCACCGGCGGGTACAGCTAAATCTAAAACGGGTCACCACCATTTAATTGTTGATGGTAAGTTACCGGCGTTTAATAAACCGATGGGAAAAAATGTAAAACATTTTGGAGGCGGTCAAACTGAAATAGCATTAACTCTGCCTAAAGGTGTTCACACATTACAATTGATTATGGGTGATAAATCTCACATACCACATAACCCTCCTGTTGTTTCAAAGAAAATTCAAATCACAGTCGAATAAAATTTTACATTAAAAATAAGACTGTTATCTAAAAAAAGATTACGGGACGAAAGTCAGTAATCTTTTTTTATGGATGGATACAAGGTTAGATAGTTTTCTAACTATCAGGAAAAACACTGTCCGACCGCAACTAATTTTGCATGGCCATTTAAAAAATCAGATGTTGTCATCGCTTTACTACCAACTCGCTGTAGATTCGAAATAGAAATCGCATTTTCACCACAGGCAACAACAATTCCATTTTTATCAACGGCAACAATGGTTCCCGGTTTTTCATTTTCAGCAGTTACATCACTTTTTTTGGCTTGCCATATTCGAATTACCTGATCGTTAATTGTTGCTTGTGCAACCGGCCAACTATTAAATGCGCGAATCTGTAATAGTATTTCATCAGCAGTTTTTGACCAGTCTATTTTTGCTTCAGCCTTACTGAGTTTTGAGGCATAAAGGGTATTGTCGTTATTTTGTTTTTCTGGGTGCAGATTGTTAGTTTGTAAATTGGTGAGAGTTTCTAATAATAATGGGCCACCCAATAACGCCAACTTATCATGCAAGCTACTGGCAGTGTCGGTTGGGCTTATGTCACAGGTAATTTTATTGAGCATGTCTCCGGTGTCCAGGCCTTTATCCATTTGCATTATTGTGATGCCGGTTTGTGTATCACCGGCAAGAATTGCACGTTGAATGGGTGCTGCACCACGCCAGGCAGGTAATAACGATGCGTGAATATTCAGACAACCATAACGGGGAGTATTCAAAACAATTTCAGGTAATAACAAACCATAAGCAGCAACAATCATAACATCGGCTTTATAACTCGCTAGGGTATTAATACTGTTTTCGGTTTTAAAATCCAGCGGTTGTTCAACAGCAATGGTGTTTTCAAGTGCCAGTAATTTAACCGGGCTTGCCTGTAGTTTTCGGCCACGCCCTTTGGGTCGATCCGGTTGTGAATAAACAGCAACGACATCGTGTTGTGATTTAATTAAATCAGCCAGTGCAACAGCTGCAAATTCAGGTGTGCCTGCAAATATAATGCGTAGTGGTGAGGTCATATAATTATAGTAAGTTAGAGCAGTATTCAGGTAAAAATTTTACCCGACTTCATTTAATTTTTGCAATTTTAATAATTTTTTGGTGATGCGGCTACGTTTCATTTCACTCAAGTAATCAACAAATAATTTTCCAATCAAATGATCCATTTCATGTTGAATGCAAACAGCTAATATATCGTGTGCATCAATTTCAATCTCGGTATTTTCGAGTGTTAAGGTTTTTATCACAACGTGTTCGGCACGTTCAACCGGTTCATAGATGTCGGGCACAGAAAGGCAGCCTTCATCCGATTTTTCAACACCGTCCTGGGAAATAATTTCAGGGTTAATGAGCACCAGAGGGTCACTTTTGTCTTCAGAAATATCAATAACAATAACGCGTAAATGAACATCGACTTGCGTCGCAGCCAAACCAATGCCCGGAGCTTGATACATTGTCTCAAGCATGTCGCTAACTAGCTTCCGAATCTCGTCATTTATTTCGATGACCGGTTTTGCCGTAATTCTAAGACGGTTATCGGGATAGTGGAGTATATTTAAAACAGACATACATTTTTGGCATATTTTATAAACAAGTTTAGAAAAAGCTGCTAACATTATGAACATAATACTGAAAATAATATTAGCGAACAGCAAAAACAGGTCTCAATTTGGCATTTAATTTAAATGACACCTTAAATTAAATAGAAAACTGCCGTTATATATCTATTATAGAATAATTAGGGCAAAAATTGCTAAATTCAATAGATGAAGCTGTTACACGAGGATGTCCCATGTACGACGATCATAAGCTAGGTCACACATTACCGATTCTAACCTTGGCTATTTCCCTGGTTATTACCATGAATTTAACAGCCTGCAGTTCAGCACCCAAAGAGCAGCCTGTACCAGAACCCGTAGCTTTACCCGAACCAGTAGAACAACTCTATACTCCGGCTGAAATCGAATCAACTATCCCGGATGATGTCGTAAAACCCGACAAACCAGAGCGGTATATCGTTAAAAAAGGCGACACTTTATGGGATCTTTCGGCGAAATTCCTGAAAAATCCGTGGTTATGGCCTGAAATGTGGCATATCAACACCCAAATCCGCAATCCGCACTTAATCTATCCTGGCGATGTCATACTTTTATATTATGTCGATGGTAAACCTTATCTGACGCTAGAAGGCTCCGCAGGAACCCGGCCGACCTTACCTGCTGGAGTAGGCACCGTAAAACTAAAACCCACTATTCGATTAGAGAATTTAAATCAGGCAATTGATACGCTACCGCGTAGTGTTATTGCCGCTTTTATTTCTAACCCTAGAGTGTTGACAGAAAATGAATTTGAAGAAGCACCTTATGTTTTTTCAAGCCGCGAAACGCATTTAATTAATGGCCAGGGTGATCGTGTTTATGTTCGTAATGTAAAAGATGATCAACAAATTGAATATGTTGTGGTGCGTAAGGGTGATGCTTATATCGATCCCGATACCGATGAAGTACTAGGGTATGAAGCACAGGACATCGCCGATGCGCGTATGGTTCGAGTTGCTGATCCATCAACAATCGTTATTACCCGGGCTCGAAAAGAAGTTCTGACCGGTGATAATTTAATTGCCCATCTGGAACAAAAGATAAATTTCAACTTTTTCCCCAGAGCACCGCGCCAAAAAATTGAAGGCAAAATTATTGCGGTCTATGATGGTTTAACACAGATAGGACAATTTAATGTTGTTATTATAAATCGAGGTGAGAAAGACGGCATGGAAATAGGCCATGTGCTTGCTGTTTACCAGGCGGGTACCTATGTTCGTGATAGCAGAACCGGTGATGATGTTTTACTACCGGAAGAACGTGCAGGTTTATTAATGGTATTTCGAGTCTTTGAAAAACTAAGCTATGGTTTGGTTATGGAAACAGAACGCGCTTTAAAAGTATTGGATGCTGTCCGAAACCCTTAATAAATAGCTTATTATCGCTTTACACTCAAAGCCGGTACAGTTTGTGTACCGGCTTTTTTTGGTCTCAATAAATTTAAAGTAACAGACAGGACAGTTCATCACAGAATACGATACTATAACTAAAATTCAATTTTCCAGCGATTGAACACAGGTTATTTTATATGTTTAGCACCGAACAACAACAACAATACCGTTACTGGCTAATGCTGGCAAAAACTCCCGGAGTCGGTACCAAAACCTATACCAAACTTCTTGAACAATTTGGTTCCCCTGAAGCCGTATTTAAGGCAAGTTCTGATAATTTAGTCGCGAGCGGGCTCAATACTAAATCCCTTAATTTTATAAAATCCCCGGATTGGTCATTACTCGATGCTGATTTTCGTTGGGCTGAGCAAGAATTAGCACATATTGTTGCATTGACTGATGATAGCTACCCTCAATTATTACGCGAGATAGCCGATCCACCACCCGTATTGTATGTTTATGGTCAGCTTTCGGTGTTATCACTGAATCCGTTTGCGATGGTCGGTTCCCGAAACCCCAGTAAAACCGGTTCTGAAACGGCTTTTGCATTTGCCAAACACCTGTCATCTATGGGATTTAGCATTGTCAGTGGTTTGGCTTTGGGTATCGATGCGGCCAGTCACGAAGGTGCGCTGGCAGCCGATGGCCCAACTATTGCGGTAACTGGAACCGGCTTAGATCGGGTATACCCGGCAAAACACAAAGATATTGCTCATAAAATAAGCGATAAAGGCGCATTAGTTAGTGAGTTTCCACCTGGAACCGCACCGATTCCCGGTAACTTTCCTCGCCGAAATCGCATTATCAGCGGTTTAAGTTATGGGGTATTGGTGGTGGAAGCAGCACTCAAAAGTGGCTCCTTAATTACCGCCCGGCTGGCAGTTGAGCAAGGACGGGAGGTATTTGCCGTGCCCGGTTCAATACACCATTCACAGGCTAAAGGTTGTAACGCATTGATTCGAGAAGGTGCTAAGCTTGTAGAAACAGCACAACATGTGCTCGAAGAGTTCCAGGGTATTGGTTCTGTGATGTTGGACAATTTATCACAGAGTAAATATGGTAATAATGACATGCAGCTGGAAACAAGCAATAAATCAGGTGATCTCGATGAAGATTACCAAAAAGTACTCGGCGGGGTTGGTTTTGAACCAACCAGTGTCGATATGGTCATAAATAGGAGTGGATTGACTGCAGATGCAGTTTGCTCCATGCTATTAGTATTAGAACTACGTGGATATATTAATCCAGCATCCGGGGGAGGCTATTCTCGAGCTTGAAACAAGTATTACTAAAATAAAGAAGTAATCAAAACGGGAGAATAACGATGAAAGAAACTATATTAGATGTATTAATGTACCTGTTTGAAAATTACATAAATGATGAAATAGAATTTGATCCAACTGAAGATAAATTAAGAATAGAATTAAAAAATGCCGGTTTTCGCAAGAGTGAAATAAGTCGGGCATTTGACTGGTTAAGCGGCTTATCAAGCCACAGTGAATTAAGCGCGCACAACGTTGCTTGTAATGAAACATCGATGCGGCTATATACAGAGTATGAAACTGAAAAACTAGATACCGAATGTCGCGGATTTATTTTATTCCTGGAACAAACTGGCATGTTAGATCATCACTCACGAGAAATTGTAATCGATCGCGTGATGGCACTGGATTTTGATGAAATTGATATGGAACAATTGAAATGGGTTATCCTCATGGTATTGTTCAACCAGCCAGGCAGTGAAGCAGCATTTGCATGGATGGAAGATAAAGTTTTTGAAGAAGAATCCGGAAGTTGCTTGCATTAATTTATGACTATAAAAAAATAAGAACTACAGAGATCTATTTGACCGTGCCTAATCAGTAATAGCGGGAGGGCACTATTAATAATATAAATAATAATAATTAAATCAAATAACTAATTTACCAGTGTAAAAATTCTGCTATGTAAATTAGGAGTCTGTAATACAAATGGCAATAGAAAGAAGTTTAGTTGTTGTAGAATCACCTGCAAAAGCAAAAACCATCAAAAAATACCTGGGTAAGGGCTTTGAGGTTTTAGCCTCATATGGTCACGTCCGGGATTTGCGTCCTAAAGAAGGTGCGGTCAAACCCGATGATAATTTTGCGATGGTCTATGAAATTATCGAAAAAAATGAAAAGCACGTAGACGCCATTGTTAAGGCATTAAAAAAAGCCAAAAACCTCTATCTCGCAACTGATCCGGATCGCGAAGGTGAAGCCATTGCATGGCATCTCTATGAATTATTAAAAGAACGTGGCTTATTAAAAGATAAAAATATCAGCCGCGTAGCCTTTCACGAAATCACAAAAAAAGCCGTTAACGATGCAGTCGCTAATCCACGTGAATTATCTCAGGAATTGGTTAATGCACAACTCGCACGTCGCGCATTGGATTATTTAGTTGGCTTTAATTTATCACCACTACTGTGGAAAAAAATTCGACGCGGCCTATCAGCAGGCAGAGTTCAAAGCCCGGCACTACGATTAATCGTTGAACGCGAACTGGATATTGAAAAATTCGAACCCAAAGAATACTGGACCATCGAGGCAGATTTATTACACGGTAAATCACCATTCATCGGCAAACTAACACACCTCGGTGGTGATAAATTAAAACAGTTTGATATTAACGATGTAAAGAAAGCCGACAAAGCTAAAAAAGACATTAATAAAGCAGCTAATGGTGAGTTACTTATTACTAAAGTCACCAAGCGCAAGCGTAAACGTAATCCATCGGCACCGTTTACCACGTCTACTTTGCAACAAGAAGCATCTCGTAAGTTAGGTTTTTCCGCAAGCCGAACCATGCGCGTTGCCCAGCAACTATATGAAGGCATTGCAATCGATGGTGAAACCAACGGTTTAATTTCCTACATGCGTACCGACTCGGTTAGTTTAGCGCAAGAAGCACTCGATGACATTCGTGCGTTTATTGGTGAAAAATACGGAGATAAAAATGTCCCCGATGTATCACCAACCTATAAAACCAAAGCGCGTAATGCACAAGAAGCGCATGAAGCAATAAGGCCAACATCGATACGAACCGTACCAAAAGACATTAAAAAACATTTGTCTAAAGATCAGCATCGCTTATATGATTTAATCTGGAAGCGAACCATCTCCTGCCAAATGATTCACGCCACAATGGATACCGTTGCAGTCGATTTAATCGCTGGTGACAAAATAACATTTCGCGCCAATGGTTCAGTGATTGTCGAGCCGGGTTTCATGGCCGTGTATCAGGAAAGCACCGATGATAATAAACATCAGGATGATGATGGCATTTTACCCGCGATGGAAGAGGGTGAAAAAGTTAAGCTTAAAGAAACTCGCACCGATCAACATTTCACCGAACCACCACCACGGTTTACTGAAGCCAGCTTAGTTAAAACGCTCGAAGAATATGGCATTGGTCGGCCATCAACTTATGCTTCTATTATTTCAACATTACGCAATCGAGAATACGTTGAGCTAGAGAAAAAACGTTTTACGCCCACCGATGTGGGTCGTGTCGTCAATCGTTTTTTAACCATGCATTTTACAAAGTACGTTGATTACGATTTCACCGCTAAGCTTGAAGACGAGTTAGATGAAATCAGTCGCGGTGAAAAAGACTGGATACCATTATTGAAAGAATTCTGGTATCCGTTTAAAGAGTTATGCGTTGACAAAGAAGCCAATGTTGATCGCAAAGATGTCACCCATGAAGCCATGGAAGAGAAATGCCCAAAATGCGAAGCTCCCTTGTCAATCCGCCTGGGTCGTCGTGGTCGTTTTGTTGGTTGCACCGCCTATCCTGAGTGTGATTACACTCGAAATGTGGGTGACGATGCCGACACCGAACCCGAAACAGTGGATCGAAAATGCCCCGATTGCGGAAAAGACTTAATTATTCGCCATGGTAAATACGGTAAATTTATTGGCTGCAGTAGTTATCCCGATTGCAAGCATATCGAGCCATTAGAAAAACCCAAAGACATGAACGTAAAATGTCCCGAGTGCCATAAAGGCACCATGTTAATGCGCAAATCACGCAATGGTAAAATATTTTACTCCTGTGAACATTATCCCGATTGTACCTATGCCGTCTGGAATGAACCACTGGAAGAAACCTGTCCCGATTGTGGATTCCCCATGCTCACCCTGAAAACCACCAAACGCCGCGGCACCGAAAAAGTCTGCCCTCAAAAAGACTGTAAATTTGTTGAAGGTGTCGAAATTGAAGAGACAGAAGATGAGGAAACAGAAGAAGAATAACCTTGTTCAGAAATTAAACAAACATAAATTAATATTTTTAAATAATTCACCATTGAATACCATAGAATCCTTGAAATCACTAGATTGTCGGTGTAGCCTAAAGTTCTGGTATAAAGATTAATATTAAATCAAATCCAATATTTCAATTGGACATTTCTATTTTTAGTCGTAAATCAGAGGGATAAATGCAAGGAGCAATCTCATGGATGGTATACAACCACTACCCAGTAATGCCGCTAACATCGGCTTAAAAATTAATGGTGAAGCATTTATTGTCATCACCCTCACCGGCACCGAATCCCTATCCGGCGTCTTCCAATTTAAAATCGAAGCACTAATCGACCGCTTCTTCGACATCAGCAGCAGCATCAAAAGCACCGCCCAATTAACCCTAATCGGCA
>JBGMRJ010000059.1:15130-19014 GCA_048061315.1 Gammaproteobacteria bacterium | reverse complement strand
ACCCAGTCCCCTCTCCCTCTGGGAGAGGGCTAGGGTGAGGGAAGCAATAAACCTCACCACTCGCGCTAAACAACTACGCAAAAATTCCACCGACGCCGAAATACTCTTATGGAAACACTTACGTAATAGACGACTTGAAGGATTCAAATTCAAACGACAAATGGTCATTGAACCATACATAGTCGATTTTGTATGCCTGGAGCTTAAGTTAATTGTTGAGGCTGATGGCGGGCAACATGCTGAACAAGTTGATTATGATACTAAGCGCACCGCTAAACTGGAGTCTTTAGGTTATCGTGTTTTGCGGTTCTGGAATAATGAAATATTCTTTAATACTGTTGCAGTGCTTGAGGTAATACGATTAGGGTTGGTTGAAACAACCTAGCGCCCTCACCCCAGCCCTCTCCCAGAGGGAGAGGGCGTTAGATTTTCTGATATAATTAAATCATTTACTCCCGTCACGCAGTGACAGCCCTAGAATGCTTAATTTAAGGCCTTAAATTAAGCGTTCTTGATTTTTTCGTAGGCGGCTTTAATCTCTTGGGTCTTAGCCGTTGCCATCTTAATCATTTCTTCCGGCAATCCCTTTGATACCAGTTTATCCGGATGATGTTGATTCATCATTCTTCGATAGGCTTTTTTAACTTCTGCCGGATTGGCATTTTTTGACACACCAAGAACAGCATAAGCATCATCTAAAGATACCCCGGTTGATGCCCCTGCCACATTATGATGCCCTTGTATTAATGCTTCTAATTGAGCTAGCTCAGCTGCAGTAAACCCCAGTTCGTCTGCGATATAATGTAGTGTGGATTTTTCATTGGGATGCATTACACCATCAGCGTAAGCTGCTTGCAGTAATACTTCTAAAAACATTTGCAGCACATTACGGCGGTGCTGACATTCGTATTTGAGTTGTTTTAATATTTCATCTAAATCAAAATCAGGTAGTTTACCTTTATTGAATAAATCAATAGCAATTTTGGTTTGGGTTTTATTGAGTGACATTTGTTGCATGACACTTTTGGCCATTGCAATTTCATCGTGAGTGACTTTCCCGTCTGCTTTGGCGATATGCCCCATTACTGAGAACAAGGCTGTAAAGAATGTTGTTTGTACTCGTTCCTGATTGCCAGAAACCCAGTCTTTTCCAGAAGATTCAAAATTGCCAAGTCTGTAAATTCCGGCATCAAACTGATTACCGATTATGACTCCGATTAAAGCACCAAAAAAGCCCAGGACTACATAGCCTAAAATACCACCAATTATTTTTCCCCACCAAGACATCTGCTTTTCCTATTTAATTTTTTCTATTGTGACAACCAAAACCACCACACTATCAATAATATTATAATCGCACCGCTTAAAGTCACCAACATTATTTATCTCCCGTTTTAAACCAGCGTAAGCGATTAGCATTGCTCACTACGGTAAAGGATGACATTGCCATTGCTGCTCCTGCATAAACCGGTGGTAATAATATTCCCAGTATTGGAAAAAATACACCGGCAGCAAGCGGAATTCCGATAACATTATAAATAAAAGCACCAAATAAATTTTGTTTTATATTACGTAATGTTGCTGCTGATATTTCTATGGCATCAGAGACCCCAAGTAAAGAACCCCGCATCAGTGTAATATCTGAGCTTTCAATCGCAATATCGGTTCCTGTGCCAATCGCAAAACCAACATCGGCTGTTGCCAGTGCAGGAGCATCGTTTATACCATCACCAACCATACCCACTTTTAAACCTGATTTTTGAAGTTTTTCAATATGCTCGGCTTTATGCTGTGGTAAGACATCAGCGATAACCTGGGTAATACCCACTTGTGTTGCTACTGCATGTGCCGTATGGATATTATCGCCACTGAGCATTACCACTAACAAACCTTTTCGAATAAATCGATGCACTGCTTCTTTTGAGTCCGCCTTAATCGGATCGGCAATTCCGATAATTCCAAGAAGCTGATTATTTCGAGCTACAAAAACAGGTGTAATGCCTTTTACAGCCAAATCTTCTACTGATTCTTCTACCGCAGTAATATCTATTTTCTGCTCGGACATTAACAAACCATTACCAATAAAAATATCATTGTTTGCAATTTTACCGGTTACGCCCATTCCTGGAATTGCCTTAAAATCACTAACTTCTAATAATTCGATATCGTGCAGTTTGGCATTACTGACTATCGAAGCAGCTAACGGATGTTCTGATAAAACATCAACACTAGCCGCAGCTTGCAGTAATTCAGTTACATCGATGTTATCTACGATATGCACGGCCACCACATCTGGCTTGCCTTCGGTTATTGTACCGGTCTTATCAAGAACAATCATATCCAGATCATTCGCGCGTTGTAGAGCTTCACCGTTACGAATTAATATCCCATATTGTGCCGCTTTACCAACACCAACAATAATTGATATCGGTGTCGCCAAACCCAGTGCGCAAGGACAGGCTATCACTAACACGGTCATCGCACTAACAATCGCATAACTCATAGGATTACTTATTTCGAGATAAGCTCCAAAATTTGCCCAGCTTATAAATGTTAAGACTGAAATTATCATCACTGATGGAACAAAGACCGCAGCAATTTTATCGACTAATTTTGAAATTGCCGGTTTACTAGATTGGGCTCGACGCACCATTTCGATAATTTGAGATAATAGTGTCTCTTTTCCGATTCGTTCTGACTTAAATAAAAAACTGCCCGTGCCATTTATCGTACCCGCCGCGACATTATCTCCGATGCGTTTCGTAACAGGAACGGGTTCACCCGTTAACATCGATTCATCTATGGTGGTTTCACCATCAAGAACAACACCGTCAACCGCGATTTTTTCACCGGGGCGCACCCGTAAGGTTTCGCCTAATCCAATATTTTTGATATCAATCTCAATTTCAACACCATCACGGATGACGTGCGCTGTTTTTGCTTGTAGACCAATCAAGTTTTTAATCGCTTGAGACGTTTTACTCTTAGCCCGTAATTCTAAGGCTGCACCCAAATTAATCAGGCTTATAATAATGACAGCCGCTTCAAAATAGGCATGCTGAGCTAAAACTGGTACATAGCTCGGGAATAAAACAACTAACATGGAATAAAGCCATGCGGTGCCTGTCCCTAATGCAATAAGCGTATCCATTGTAGCATCATGGCGTTTGAATGAAGTCCATGCACCTATAAAAAAATGTCGTCCACTAAACCACATAATGATACTGGTGATAAAACCAATAAAAATCCACAGAACAGGACTTTCCGATAGCGAAGGTAGTCCGTTTAAAATGGTTAAGGCCATCAACGGGAAACCTAACAAGCCTGCTACTGCAGATTTAAGTATTAATTTCTTAAATTGTCGTTGTTGCTTTTGCCCTTCGTCACTTTCAGTATCCTCAGGAAATGGACTTGCTTCAAACCCTGCCTTCACAACGGCAGTTAATAATTCATCTTCAGCAAAATTGCCATACACCATAGCAGTGTGTTCGGCAAAATTCACTTCTGCTTTATCTACCCCAACAACATTGGTTAATGCTTTTTCAACTGACGTTACACAACCCGCACACGACATTCCGCTGATGCTTAAATGTAATGCGATATTAGTATTTCCACTTTCCATCGTTATCCTGAATTGCTGCTAAAATTTACCCTGTTATCCAATGCTTTCTGTTAGAGATGGATTATACTTGTTTAAGAAATCTTTTATTGTAATGGTGTATATTTTTCACTCACAATAAACTTATAAAAAACAATAACTTAAATCTAACATGAATCCCGATTCCTTAATTTCTGATAATTTAACGCTATTATCCATGCCCGAAATTGTTGTTAAGTTAAATTCCATGCTCGATGATCCTAACTGCACTGCAGCTGATATTGGT
>JBGMRJ010000059.1:0-15030 GCA_048061315.1 Gammaproteobacteria bacterium | reverse complement strand
CACGATATTGGTAAATTAGTGATGTATTTAGTATTACCGGATCAATCTCGCGAAGTTTTAAGAGAATTTAAACATTTAAAAAAAGAATCTTCTAATGCAGATGTATCGAATGTTGAAAAAGAACAATTTGGATTTAGTCACGCAACGCTTGGTCGCGTATTAACACAACAATGGAATATGCCAGAATCATTCACAATACCAATAGCAGAACATCATTTATCCTATTCACAGTTTACCGAAACTAAAGCTTCAACTATTCTTAAAATAGCAGACTTTATTTCGAACCAAATTTTACCAACAATTTCTCCAGATGAAACAGAAGAACTGGAATATGAATGTCTAATCGCACTAAACCTTGATGATGATTCGTTACACAATATGCAAAATCAAACCAAAGATATATTCAATGAAACAATTTCTCAAGTTTATGATAAACAGGTTAAGTAATAATTTTTTTACCACTGACTGTAAGATAGTTACTATTACATTTTGATATTATGATCCAGATCAAAGAAGGGATAAAACTATAATACATAATTAAATTAAAATATTAAGGTTCAGGGGAATAAGTGACATGATTAAAAAAATATGGCTTTTTTTACGCTCTCCTAGTACAAAATATTCAATTGGGTCATTACTAGTTGTTGGAATATTTACTGGAATTATATTCTGGGGTGGGTTTAATACTGTAGTAGATGCAACTAATACCGAAAAATTTTGTATCAGTTGTCATGAGATGAAAGAAAATGTATACCAAGAATACAAGGAAACCATACATTATTCAAATAGAACCGGGGTTAGGGCAATATGCAGTGATTGTCATGTCCCAAAATCATGGGTTCATAAAATAGCTCGGAAAATTCAAGCCACCAACGAGCTTTTTCATAAAATTATTGGGACTATTAATACCCCAGAAAAATTTAACGCAAATCGATTAAATATGGCATCACGTGTTTGGCGAGTTATGAAAAAAACTGATTCGCGTGAATGTCGAAATTGCCATAACTTTAATTATATGAATATGGAAGATCAAACAAAAGCCGCACGTAGAAGACATCTTAAATCTATTGCAGAAGGTAAAACTTGCATTGATTGCCATCAAGGTATAGCTCATGAATTACCTGAAGATGAAAACGATGATAACTATGAAAAAGCAATTAGCGGAAAATAGATATTCTCCGCTAATTATTTTGACATATAAATTTTATTACCATATCACTACAATAAAATATTAATTTCTATAAAGGCTTAAAATTTGCGACTGCTGCGCACACGCGTTCCAGTTTTTCCTTCACTTCTGAGGTTAATTTTTCAATTCCTGGTGCATGAACCAGCCCCAATACCGAAACTGGATCCATAAAGCTGACATTTATGGATCCATCTTCTTCTTCTCGAACCAGAACATTGCAGGGTAAAAGTAATCCTATGTAGGGATCAAACTCGATTGCCTTATTTGCCAGAACAGGGTTACATGCTCCAAGAATAGTATAAGGTCGCCGATCAACATCAATTTTCTTTTTTAAAACATCCTTAACGTTAATCGTGGTTAAAACACCAAAGCCTTCTTTCGATAATTCATTGGTTACTTTATCTACAGCTTCACCAAAAGTACAAGCTACATTTGCATCAAACGAGTACATTACTTTCTCCTGCTTTTTCTAGTCATTTATTGGTTTGTTATTTTTCAACAGAACTGCCTTTCCAAAGAAGATAGACTGCTGGAATAACTATCAATGTTAACAAGGTCGCGCTTACCATGCCACCTACCATTGGGGCAGCAATACGGCGCATCACTTCTGATCCCGTGCCTGAACCCATCATAATGGGCAATAAACCAGCAATAATTGCAGCAACGGTCATCATAATTGGGCGAACACGTAATAATGCACCCGAAATAACCGCATCACGCACTTCATCCATAGTTAACTTATGGGTTCGTTCTGAATGGTGTGCTAGTTCATTATAGGCCTGGTTTAGATAAACCAGCATCACTACACCAATTTCTACGGCAACCCCGGCCAATGCAATAAACCCAACATACACCGCAACTGAAGTATTATAGTCAAGCCAATACAGTAACCAGTATCCACCGCCTAATGCCATTGGCAAAGTTCCCATTATAATAAGTACCTCAACCATATTTCTAAAATTCAAATACAGTAATAAAATAATGATCACAATGGTTAACGGAATAACAACACTCAACTTCTCTTTAGCACGCACCATATATTCGTATTGGCCTGACCAGGTTATTGAATATCCGGCTGGGAGTTTCACTTGCTCGCGTACAACTTTTCGAGCTCGCTCAACATAAGATCCAACATCCTGGCTATCGTCAAGGTCAACAAATGTCCAGGCATTTAACCGGGCATTTTCACTTTTAATGACTGCAGGGCCACTTTCAATTTTAATGTCAGCCAATTCACCCAATGAAATACTTGCCCCCATCGGAGTTACAACAGGAAGATTTTTTAAATCAGTGACAGAATCACGAACTTTACGGGGATAACGAATATTAATCGGATAACGTTCTAACCCTTCAACCGATTGTGCCACATTCATACCACCAACAGCGGTGCTAACAACAGCTTGCACATCAGCGATATTTAGGCCAACCCGTGCAGCGGCCAACCTGTTGATATCAACAGTAACATAACGACCACCAGCAACACGTTCTGAGAATACTGATGCAGTACCAGGGATTACTTTAACAACTTGTTCAAGTTGCTCACCAATATCCTGTAATACTTTCAAATCAGGGCCGGCTACTTTAATTCCAACTGGTGTTTTAATGCCGGTTGCTAACATATCGATACGCGTTTTAATCGGCATAACCCAGGCATTTGTGACACCAGGATAGTTAACGGCATCATTTAATTCCTGTTTTAGTTTTGTCAAGGTCATACCATCACGCCAATCTTTTCTTGGTTTGAGTAATATTGTTGTTTCCATCATGGTTAATGGTGCTGGATCAGTTGCTGTTTCAGCACGACCAATCTTACCAAACACTCTGACAACTTCCGGTATCTGTTTAATCATTTTATCGGTCTGTTGCATTAACTCCTGCGCTTTACCAATCGATACACCGGGGAATGTTGTTGGCATATACATCAAATCACCTTCATCCAATGCTGGCATAAACTCATCACCTAACTGTGTTGCAGGCCATAATCCAATAAGAACAACAACGGCACTAAATGCTAAAACTGCCTTTGGGTAAGCCAGCACAATATTAATCACAGGACGATAAGCCGCAATTAATAATCGATTAACTGGATTTTTATGCTCTGGTGTTATATGACCCCGAATAAAATATCCCATTAATACCGGAACCAGCGTTATTGATAAACCGGCTGCTGCAGCCATCGCAAAGGTTTTTGTAAATGCGAGTGGTGAAAATAATCTACCAGATTGTGCTTCAAGTGTGAATACTGGTAGAAAACTTAAGGTAATAATTAATAATGAGAAAAATAATGCCGGGCCGACTTCCATGGTCGCCTCTCGAATTATTTCCCAGCGATTTTCATCGGTAACCTCCTGCCGTTCAATGTGTTTATGCACATTTTCAATCATGACAATAGCACCATCGACCATCGCACCGATCGCTATTGCAATACCCCCTAATGACATGATGTTAGCGTTTAGCCCTTGTTGATGCATAACAATGAATGCGATCAATATTCCAATTGGTAAACTGAGAATAGCGACCAAAGCAGAACGCATATGAAATAGAAAAACCAGACAAACCAATGCCACTACGACAAATTCCTCAATCAATTTATATGATAAGGAATCGACAGCGCGGTTAATTAATGAAGAGCGATCATAAGTTGGAATTATTTCAACACCTTCAGGTAAACCTTGTTTTAACTCTTCCAGTTTCTTTTTGACACCCTCAATGGTTTTTAATGCATTTTCACCAAAGCGCATGACAATGATTCCACCAACGACTTCACCTTCGCCATCAAGCTCCGCTATTCCACGACGCATTTGTGGTCCTAATCGTATATCGGCAATATCTTTTAATAACACAGGAGTACCCTGTTTATTCACCATAATCGGAATATTTTCTAAATCATTGATTGATTTTAGATAACCGGTTGCACGAACCATGTATTCAGCTTCAGCCATTTCGATAACAGAACCACCCACTTCCTGATTTGCCCTTTGAATAGCCCTTTTAACTTTTGCCAGAGGGATAGAAAATGCACGTAAGCGATTAGGATCAAGCACTACTTGATACTGTTTCACCATACCACCCACTGTCGCAACTTCAGATACTCCGGGAACGGTTTGTAACTCGTATTTCATGAACCAGTCTTGAAGGCTTCGTAATTGCGCAAGATCATTTTTTCCGGTTCTATCGACCAGTGCATATTCATACACCCAACCAACTCCGGTGGCATCCGGACCCAGTGCTGATACGGCTTGCGGCGGTAATCGGGACGATACCTGACTTAAGTATTCCAATACCCGGGATCGCGCCCAATAGGGATCAGTTCCATCTTTAAAAATAATGTAGACGTAAGAATCGCCAAAGAAAGAATAGCCACGCACTGTTACTGCGCCAGGTACTGATAACATTGCTGTGGTCAGTGGATAAGTAACCTGATCTTCTACTACTCTAGGTGCCTGTCCAGGATAACTCGTTTTAATAATAACCTGCACATCGGATAAATCCGGGATGGCATCAAGTGGTGTGTTAATTACAGAATAGATACCTAAACCACTAATCAGTGCTGTTAGTAACAGTACCAAAAATCGATTCTGTAATGACCAGCCAATAATATGTTTAATCATTTTTCATTACTCCATCTTATTGTTGATCAATTTTTTTAATTGAATTCACAATGTAGCCATCACTACCTTCAATTAACGTAAATTCTATTTTGTCTTCTGGCTTTAATTCTTTCAAAGACACATCTTTCGAAACTGCAAAATCCATTTTCATTTCTGGCCAGCCGAGTGCAGCTATTGGATCATGAGCCATATTAATTTTGTTGTCTCCTGGCATGAGTTTCTTAACAATGCCCGTGCCAATAATTTTCTTATCCATGTTTGCCATATCACCATTGGATTCAGATGAATCAGGTTCACTCATTCGACTTATACTGGCTTTTAAACTTGCTTCCGAATCAATTAAAAATTGTCCTGAAGTTACCACAAGATCATCTACAGAAATACCACTTATAATTTCAACAAAATCACCTGACTCAATTCCGGAAACAACTTTTTTGGCTGTGAATTCACCTGGTTTTACCTGCACGATAACCCGTTGTTCATCTCCAGTACTGATTAATGCTTCACGAGGAATGGATATAACATCATTTTTTGCACCGCCAAAAATTAATACTGCAGCAAACATATTGGGTTTCAAACGTTCGCCAGGATTATTCATTCGGATACGGACTTTTAAAGTTCGGGTTTTTTGATTTAAGCTTGGATACACGTATTCAACTCGCCCTTTCCACACTTTGCCGGGCAGATAAGTTAAATAAATTTCAGCCGTTTGACCTACTTCAACCCAATTTGCTTGTCTTTCAAAAACCTCGGCCAGTAACCAGACACTGGACAAATCAGCTAAACTTAATATATCGGTAACAGGTTTAACAAAGGTGCCTTCTCTAACATTTAATTTAGCAACAATACCATTTTGCTCAGCATAAATTTTTATATTCTGCTGAACACGTTTAGTTTTAGTAATTTCTTTAATTGTTCGAGAGTCGATACCAAGTGCGCGTAAACGATCTTCAGATGCCTTTCGTAGCCTTGAATTTTTAGAACGAAATGAATTGAGGTATTCTTCCTGCGCATTGACCAAAGTAGGTGAATATATTTCAAATAGAACATCACCTTTGCGAACTCGCTCTCCTTCAGACTTAACATTTAATTTGTGAATCCAGCCACTGGTTCTCAAGTGAAGTTGGCTTAACTTTGTTTCATCAAAATCAATATAACCAACTGTTTCTATTCTGCGCCACAAAGGTCCTTTATCTGCTTTTGCTGTTCTAACACCCATATTTTGGACGATACGCGGTGATATCCTAACATTGGAATTATCATCATCGTCTTCAGAATAAACTGCAACATAATCCATACCCATATTATCTTTCATTGGTACTTTTGAAGTAATTTCAGGATTCATAGGATTGCGATAAAAAAGAATTACTTTTTCACCTTTGGCTTTTTGCTTTTTTTCTGCCAGTGTCATACCACATATTGGGCAGGTACCGGGTTTACCGCGAATAATTTGTGAATGCATTGGGCAAACGTATTTAGGATCCTGGTGTTTAACAGCATGCTCTACTGCTGTATCTTCAGATGCCGAAGCTACTTTGTCAGCCTTATCGTCACTACAGGCAGTTAAAAATAGACTAACAGCGATTATTATAACTAGTCGAAAATTCATTATTCATCTCCTAATAAGTATGACAATGTTGCTTCAGTGCTCACATGGTCTACATTTAAACGTAAAAATTGAAGTTGGGTATTAAACTCAATAATGCGAGCTTTTATCAGACTAAGAAAATCCGACCGATCACTCTGATATGCAAGTAGTGCCGCTTGACTATTTTCTTCAGCTCGTGGAAAAAGTGTTTTATTATAATGAGCAATCCGCTTTTTTAACCACACTAATCTCTTATGAGATTTTTCTAATTTGGTATTCATTATTTTCAACATATCATCCAGATTATTTTTTGAAGCAGATACTTTTTTTAATTTTGATGAGACACGCCTGTCCTGACGATTCCCTGTAAATAATGGAATATCGACCAAAACCATTGCACTTAGAAAATTTGCACGATCAATGCCTGTTGGTTTATCTTCACGAAAGGCATAACTTAAATCGATACTCCAGGAGGGCTTATAATCCTGTTGTGCCAGTTCAACATTTTTTTTATTAAATTTAATTTTATTTTTTGATAATAAAACCATGGGATGTTGAAATAACTTATTATCTATATGTTTTTTGTTATTTTCTGAATCTTTTAATAATTCGATATCTTCATGTAATTCAGTTAATTTACTACCAACAGACTTCAGAGCATTTTCATCGCCTACCCAGGTTGCTAATTCCGCTCGTGCAATTTCTGTTTTTTCAGAAAACATGTAATCCTTATCATTTAATAAATCAAGTTCAATTTGAGCTTGAACATAATCGACCTGTCGCCGCTTACCGGCTGCATATTGACCTTCAGTTATTTCCACCAGGTCATTAAATAATATTCGATTTTCATCTAGAATTTTTTTGGCATTCACCCAATAATAGACTTCTAACCAGGCTTTCCGTGTTAAATCCAGTACTTTACGTTTACGCTCATTGGCTTTTATTACATTTCGATCAGAGTTTATGATTGCCCGTTGTGATTTAATTTCCAAACTGTCTCCTTTAGGAAACATCTGAATAAACCCAATTTTTTTCTGAGTCATATTTTCCTGGTCAAAATCATAAGTATCAGTTGGTATATTTAACAATCCCAATTTTAATTTAGGATCGGGTAATGTATTTAATGCCACGCTTTCATCTTGCAAAGCATCGGATATCGACATATACGACTTAATAATGTAATCACGTTGAAGTGCAATTTTTCCTGCCGCTTCAAGCGATAAGATAGGACTTCCTTCTTTTTCGACTTTTTCAAGTGTTAAGAAAGTGTTTTCTTCCGAAAAACTAGTGTTTACGGCTGATAAATTTAGAAGTAATACAAACAATATTAAAGCAACATTGTCTTTTTTTAAAAACAAACGGAAAAACATAATTTTCTCCAATCTAATATAAATTTATATTGTGTATTATTTTTATACATATTTAATGTACAAGTCATACTATCACAATAAATGGAACTGCTTAGGGTGGTACGGATATTACTCTGGATTAAACGATCTTCGGTGGTCGGAACAGTTTAGAGGTTAAAACGGGTATCTCATGGCGATCGACAAAAATTGAAAGTCTTTGCGAATCAAAGGAGTGATATAATTCATGATTAGAAAACAATGCTAAAAATGACACAGAGAATGAACAATGACTTATAGAATCACAAACATTATCAGTACAACAGTTTTCATACTGTGCTTTTGTTGCTAAATCAGAATCATTGATGATATCTGTAGTAAAATTTTTGCTCAAAGTTATGTTAATACTAGAACTCTTGCTTTTATCGCAATGCTCCATAACCACATTACGAGTAGTCATTCGAAATGAACTAGCACTGTTTAAAGTTTGAGAAAAACTCTGTTGCATAGGAACTAGCAACATAAGAGTCATCAGAACGGCATAAACTTTTTTCGATTTGCGGAATATATTTAACATATTGCTAACGTAGTATACTACTGTCGTAATCCTTTGTTATTTCTATTTTTTTTACTTTATCATTTCCTTGATATAAGAGACAGTGTAAAAGAAAGTTAGTTCACTGTCTAATAAAAATGAATACATATTATATCCATTTTAATTGCAAAGTTCATATAACTATATGAAATTTAAAGTAATTTTAGAGGAGGAAAAATTAAATCATTCAAAAAAAAAACTGAAGTATAAACCTCAGTTCCTTGTTAATTCACAATTTTTTATATTAACAGGCTTTAAAATCATTCTTTTCTACGATTAGCTGCAAAGCCGTCGATGCTTGTGTAAAGCCATTTTTAGCCGATTTTTGCCACCAGCGCATAGCTTCACAATAATTTTTAATCACGCCATCACCATTAGCAAACAATGAGCCTAAATTGTATTGTGCCATTGCATCACCACTCATCGCAGCCCGACGCCACCATTTATGTGCTTTGGTAAAATCTCTTTTAATGGATTTATTACCCATGGCGTACAACATACCAAGGTTATATTGCGAATCGGTATTTCCGTGACTTGCTGAGTGCTGCCACCAATATACCGCTTTTGTTAAATCTTGCGCAATCCCTTCACCATCAGCATAGGCAACACCTAAATTATGCTGAGCATGATGATTACCACCTACTGCAGCTCGTAGATACCAAAAAACTGCATTTTTAGAACTCTTATCTACACCTTTGCCCATATCGTATAACATGGCGGTATAAAATTGTGCATCAACTATATTATCTTTAGCCAAGGGTAACCAAAGACTGAATGCCATAGTAAAGTCGCCATCATTGTAATATTTCATGGCAAGTTCTGATTCAGTTGCGGAAGCTCGTGTTATATATCCAATAGAATTGATAATATTGTTTTGAAATGATTGATTAGACTTTACCTGTAATCTAACACCACTATTTTGAATTGCTGCATTAACAGGTGAATATGCAATTAAAAACAACAGTAACATTACTGCGACGCTATACCAATAGAGTGTATTGGTTGGTTTTGCTGCTTTAGCAACTACTTTTACTTGATTTTTGTGTTGATACATCACTAACACCTTTCTTAATAGGTCTTAATAACTGTATCGTCTGAAATAGGGGGTGACTTTAAAAAATTGTTATTTTGTTATAAATCAATAAGTTACGAATGGTTAATAACGATGAAAAGTATCCTCAACAGTAGCAACCATGGTCGACCATTCCGAACCACTGTTCTCACCTTTTGCAGTCACTTCCATTAAGGCATAAACCAGCTCACGATTCTCTGGGGTAAACTCGGACAATTTTTTTAACAAATACAAATGACCGCCTTTGGGAGTATCGAGCGTTTTTATTAAGGCAAATAATAATAACGATTGCCCTGATTTCGGATCGTCTTTTATTTGTTGCGTTATTTTGGTGTAAAGTTCTGTGTTCATGTTTATTTACTTGCGCCTAAAACAAAAAAAGGGCAGTTAAAAACTACCCTTCTTTCAATTTACTATCAAGTTATAAATTAAGCAGCATTTGCTTTATTTATTTTTTGATCCAACTCACCTGATGCATAACGAGTAACCATATCATCCAGACTTATTGGTTTAATTTTTGCTGCATTACCAGCAGAACCAAATGCTTCAAAACGTGCTTTACAGATATCTTTCATACCGGCTGTTGCAGCTTTTAAGAATTTACGTGGATCAAAATTAGCGGGGTTGTCTTTTAAATGTTTACGAATGGCACCAGTTGAAGCCATACGTAAATCAGTATCGATGTTAACTTTACGCACACCATTTTTAATACCTTCTACAATTTCTTCAACAGGAACACCAAATGTTTGTCCCATTTCACCACCATGACTATTAATGATTTTTAACCATTCTTGAGGCACAGAAGACGAACCGTGCATGACTAAATGCGTATTAGGAATACGGGTATGAATTTCTTTAATTCGATCAATTCGTAATACATCACCTGTTGGTTCTTTTGTGAATTTATACGCACCGTGTGAAGTACCAATAGCTATTGCAAGTGCATCAACATTAGTTTTTGCTACAAAATCAGCAGCTTCTTCAACACTGGTTAATAACAAATCCAAATCCAATTTACCTTCAGCACCATGACCGTCTTCTTCACCCATTTCACCCGTTTCAAGTGATCCTAAGCAACCTAATTCACCTTCAACTGACACACCACCGGAATGAGCCATATCGACAACAGTTTTTGTCACATCAACATTATATTCAAATGATGAAGGTGTTTTCATGTCAGCCATTAATGAGCCATCCATCATCACTGAGCTAAAACCAGACTGCATTGAACGTAAACACACACCAGGTGCTGATCCATGATCTTGATGCATTACAATAGGAATATGAGGATACATCTCAATTGCTGCAGAAATTAAATGACGTAAGAAAGGTTCGCCTGCATAAGAACGTGCACCAGCTGAGCCTTGCATAATTACCGGGCTATTTGTTTCATCAGCTGCTTGCATAATCGCATGCACTTGTTCCATATTATTAACATTAAATGCGGGCATGCCATAATTGTTATCAGCTGCGTGATCTAATAATTGTCTTAGAGAAATAAGGGCCATTTGGGACCTCCTTTTGTAATTTAAAAATAACGTTAAAATAAAATTAATTGCACTATTTAAGTTTTAGCATCACCAACACGAATAATTTTCATGGCATTGGTGCCACCACCATCTTTGCCAATAACCTCACCCATTGTGATAATCATAAGATCACCATCACGCACAGTGCCGCGACGACGTAATTCATCAACCGCTTCTTTATTGACTTCAGTATTATCGGTTGAGGATATATCAAAACTAACGGGATAAACACCTCGAAACATTGTGACTTTTCGGCGAGTTTCCACATGACTCGTTAGGGCATAAATAGGGATACCGGAACTAATTCGTGACATCCACAATGTAGTTGAACCTGACTCGGTTAACGCTGCAATGGCTTTTACACCAAGATGGTTAGCGGTATACATTGTAGCCATTGCGACAGCTTCATCAATTCGGTGAAATCGGGTATTAATTCGATGATCGGACACTGTTGCGATTCGGCTTTTTTCAGCTTCAAGACATATCCGATTCATGGCTGCGATAGCATTATCCGGATATAAACCCGTTGCAGTTTCTGCTGATAACATCACCGCATCAGTGCCATCGAGTACTGCATTGGCAACATCAAATACTTCGGCACGGGTTGGAATTTGTTCTGTTATCATTGATTCCATCATTTGAGTAGCCGTAATGACTGCTCGATTCATACCACGGGCCAGTTTAATTAACTTTTTCTGTACCGGTGGAAGTGCCGCATCACCAATTTCGACACCAAGGTCACCACGAGCAATCATAATGACATCTGATGCCTCAATTATATCTTCAAGAACACCATCTTTTAATGCTTCGCTGCGTTCGATTTTTGCAACGATTCCACCATGACCGCCAGCATCACGTAACAATTTACGCGCCTGATGAATATCATCTGCACTTAAACAAAATGAAACAGCCAAATAATCTGCTTTCATCTTTGCAGCAGTAATAATGTCTTTTAAATCTTTTTCTGTTAAAGCCGGGGCAGAAAGTCCACCACCCTGAAGATTAATGCCTTTACGATTCTTTAATATACCGCCAATAACAACACGGCAGATAACTTGAGTCTCTTTTACTTCATTAATCCATAAAGAAAGTCTGCCATCATCGAGTAATAGCGTATCACCCCGTTTCACATCATTTGGTAATGACTTATAGGCAACGCCAACACGTTCATTGGTACCGGCATTAGAATCAAAGTTGATATCAAGGGTAAAAGTGTCACCTTCAACCAGCTCAACTTCACCATTAACAAAATTTTCAACTCGAATTTTAGGGCCTTGCAAGTCACAAAGTACGCCAATTTGCCGACCATGTGCTCTCGCTCTGTTTCTTAGCGTTTCAGCTCGAATGATGTGTTCTTCAGGTGAACCGTGTGAAAAATTAATTCGGACAACATCAACACCCGCTTCAATTATTTTGTCCATCATTTTTGGATCATCGGTTGATGGTCCTAAGGTTGCTAATATCTTGGTTCGTCTCAACATTCTTTAGTTTCTTATTTATCGACCGTTAATGAACTATTTAGCCCGTTCTTCTAAGACTTCAACTGCAGGTAATTTTTTGCCTTCAAGGAATTCCAGAAATGCGCCACCACCTGTTGATATATAAGACACTTTATCAGCTATATTATATTTATCAACTGCAGCTAAGGTATCACCACCACCGGCAATCGAAAATGCGCTGCTTTCTGCAATTGCCATGGATATTGCTTTTGTTCCTTCACCGAATTGGTCGAATTCAAAAACCCCAACCGGGCCATTCCAGACAATTGTTCCGGCATTTTTAATTATCTCAGCCAAAGCCTGAGCACTTTCAGGACCAATATCGAAAATCATATCATCATCAGCAGCATCAGCTACATTTTTTAGTGTCGCTTCAGCCGTTTCTGCAAATTCTTTGGCACAAACAATATCCGTAGGCACCGGAATACTATTACCCTTGGCTTCAGCCGCAGCAGTTAATTTTTTAGCTGTTGCTACTAAATCTTCTTCATACAAAGATTTACCAACATTATGTCCTTGAGCCGCAATAAAAGTATTCGCGATACCACCACCAACAATCAGTTGATCAACAATTTTTGACAATGATTCTAATACCGTAAGTTTCGTAGATACTTTTGAACCACCAACGATTGCCACCATTGGTCGAGCCGGGTTATCAAGTGCTTTACCCAATGCTTCGAGCTCTCCGGCAAGTAATGGACCAGCACAAGCCGTAGGCGCAAATTTAGCAACGCCATGAGTTGATGCTTGCGCGCGATGGGCTGTACCGAACGCATCCATAACATATACATCGCATAATGCAGCGTATTGTTTTGAAAGCTCATCGTCATTTTTCTTTTCGCCATTATTAAAACGAACATTCTCTAATATTACTACTTCACCATCAGCAACTGATGGGGTATTACTTAAATAATCTGTAACCAGTTTCACCTCGTTACCCAGTAAACCAGCTAAATGTGTCGCCACCGGTTGTAATGAAAATTCTTCCGCAGATTCACCTTCAGTTGGACGCCCCAGATGTGACATCAACATCACTTTTGCTCCGGCTTTAATGCAATGCTCAATTGTAGGCATTGATGCTCGAATGCGTTTATCCGATGACACCACGCCATTTTTAACAGGAACGTTTAAATCCTGACGAATTAAAACGCGTTTACCGGCTAAATCCAAATCTGTCATGTTAATTACTGACATTGACTATCTCCAATATAATTTTATTTTTAAATCTTTTAAAATAAATTTGCTAACAATTTTATTCCACAAAATTGTTAGCAAATACATCTTTCATATTACAAATTAACACTTTAACCGCAAAGAACGCAGGTAACACCAAGACTAATATTTGGCGTTCTTGGCGGTTAAAGCTTTTGACTTTAAATTCTAATTCTTAGCAACATACTCAACAAAACGCATCATGTTACAAGTATAACCGTATTCATTGTCATACCATGAAACCACTTTAACGAATGTGCTATCCAGCGCAATACCCGCACCCGCATCAAAGATTGATGATTGGCTGCAACCACGGTAATCAGTCGATACAACTTTCTCATCTGTATAACCGAGTGTGCCTTTCATTGAGCCTTCTGAAGCTTCTTTCATTGCAGCACAAATTTCTTCATAAGTAGCAGGCTTTTCTAATTCTGCAGTTAAATCAACAACAGATACATCAGATGAAGGAATTCGGAAAGCCATACCGGTTAATTTACCATTTAATTCTGGTAACACAACACCCACAGCTTTAGCCGCACCGGTTGATGAAGGAATGATGTTTTCAAAAACACTACGGCCACCGCGCCAGTCTTTTTGTGAAGGGCCATCAACCGTTTTTTGAGTTGCTGTAGATGCATGAACGGTCGTCATTAAACCACGTTTAAGACCCCAATTATCATTCAACACTTTAGCAACAGGAGCGAGGCAATTAGTTGTACATGATGCTGCTGATACAATTGCTTGACCCGCATATTCTTTATGATTAACACCATAGACAAACATTGGAGTACTATCTTTAGAAGGAGCTGATTGAACTACTTTCTTAGCACCAGCATCGATGTGTTTTTGACAGCTTTCTTCTGTTAGGAAGAAACCAGTAGAATCGATAACGATGTCTGCACCAACGTCACCCCATTTTAAATCAGCAGGATCCCGTTCAGCAGTTAAACGAATTTTTTTGCCATCAACGATTAAGTTACTTGCATCTGATGATACATCACCATCAAAACGACCGTGTACAGAATCATACTTCAACATATATGCCAGATAATCTGCATCTAACAAATCATTAATGCCTACGATTTCGATGTCTTTAAAATCTTTTGCGACGGCGCGAAAAATCATTCGCCCAATACGGCCAAAACCGTTAATACCAACTTTAATTGTCATAAGACCATTTCTCCTAAATATTATTAAAATTTAAAATTATTAAATAAGGTTACAAAACTTCTTCAACCGCTTTCACAACATTCTCAACTGTGAAACCGAAGTGTTTAAATAATTCAGGTGCAGGTGCTGATTCACCAAAGGTATCAATACCAATAACCTTGCCATTAAGACCAGCATATTTATACCAGGCACCAGTAACAGCAGCTTCAACAACAACAC
>JBGMRJ010000058.1:15306-19053 GCA_048061315.1 Gammaproteobacteria bacterium | reverse complement strand
ACCGTTAAACTCTGTAGGCAATTATGTCATTTTGCATAGGTATCGTATGTAAAATTAAAAATTAGTGTCTATAATTTATAATAATTATAATAAATATCAGGAGCTTAGAGTTGTCGAAATTAACCTTGCAATTTAAAGGTAGAACACTAAAAACATTTCCAATCATTGAAGGAGACATGATGATTGGTCACGACCGTGATTGTACCGTTTTTATTGACAGCCTCGCTCTTGATGAGAACCATGCAAAAATTTCGACTAGTGCACAACTATCAACACTTATTGACTGTGAATCCGAATCCGGCACTTTCGTCAATCAGGAGAAAATAACCAGCCGTCCACTCCAGGATGGTGATCTCATCAGAGTAGGAAAACATATATTACTTTATAATTATCAAGAGCTTACTGAGGAAGAACTGTTGCACGAAAGCTCCGCAAGTTTACCGGCAATCGAAGTAGAGGACTTAACTGAAGAACCGGAACCAGCAGGCCAACCTCAAAATGCCTGGGTGCAAATACTATCTGGGCAAAATTTAGGACAAACGCTACAATTAAACCGTCCGGTTACTAATTTAGGAAAACCCGGCGTTGCAATGGTAGTAATTGCACGTCGTGACGATGGCTATTTTATCTCCCATCTGGAAGGCAAATCACCACCAAAAGTTGGAGACAATGTCATTGGCTCACAAAGCCACCAGTTAAACGAAGGTGATTTAATCCAAATTGGAAATATTAAAATGCAATTTTATCTGGAATAACTCATGAAGCCCCAACACCAAAGCACAGAATCACGGCATTTCAGTCGAATACAATTTTCTATTCCGGTTACACTTTCAAGACCTGATAATAGTCAAACATGGAAATGTAATTTAATTGATATCAGTCTGCACGGCGCATTAATTTCTGCACCAGCGAATTGGAATGGTATTGTTGGTGAGATATATCTCATCGATTTATTTTTAGGTAAAGACAGCAACATTACTATGGAAGCTCGAACAGTTCACATTGAATCACATTCATTAGGATTTTCCTGCCAACATATCGATCTCGATAGCGTAACCCATTTAAGACGGTTGGTAGAATTAAATTTAGGCGATGAAGAAATACTTGAACGGGAATTTAGTGAACTACTGCATGTTAATGACTAAATAATAATTATTTACATTCAATCAAAGATAGTTGCTTCCTCAAGCCGATTTACGGCGATAATTTCAAGTCCCGCAATTTTTTGTTTTGGTGAGTTTGCTTTTGGAATAATAGCCCTTTTATAACCATGCTTCACTGCTTCGTGTAATCTTTCCTGGCCACTGGTTACGGGTCGAATTTCACCGGATAAACCAACTTCACCAAAGATAACGGTATCCTGTGGTATTACTTTATTACGTAAACTCGAAATGATGGCCATAATCACAGCTAAATCAGCGCCCGTTTCAGTAACACGAACACCACCGACAACATTAATAAAAACATCCTGATCATAACTAGCAATGCCAGCGTGACGATTTAATATCGCTAGCAACATTGCGATTCTATTATTATCGATGCCAACCGTTACCCGCCTTGGATTTGATAAATGACTTTCATCAACGAGTGCTTGCACTTCTACCAGCATTGGTCGGCTGCCTTCAATGGTGACCATTACCACACTACCCGATACAGGTTCACTATGACGTGACAAAAAAATTGAAGAAGGATTATTTACCGGAATTAAACCTTTATCTGCCATTGCAAACACACCAAGTTCATTCACTGCTCCAAACCGATTTTTAAAGGCGCGAACAACTCGATAGCGATTATCACTTTCACCTTCAAAATATAAAACTGTATCAACCATATGTTCCAAAACTCTCGGCCCGGCCAATGTGCCTTCTTTAGTAACATGCCCGACTAAAAACAAAGTTGTTTTAGTTTGTTTTGCATATCGAACTAATTGAGCAGTACATTCTCGAATTTGAGAAACGGATCCGGGAGCTGATTGAATATCAGCACTAAACATCGTTTGTATAGAATCGATAACAATAACGCCGGGGTTTTCTTTTTGCGATACCGTTAAGATCGTTTCGAGGTGTGTTTCGCTTAACAGTAATTGTTCACCTAAATCCAAATCTAAACGATGAGCTCTTAAGCTCACTTGCTCTAATGATTCTTCTCCAGTGACATAAAGCGTTTTTAATGATAATTGCAGATGAGCTAGAGCCTGAACCAGCAACGTTGATTTACCAATACCCGGATTACCACCGAGTAAAACGACTGAACCGGCAACCAGACCACCGCCCAAAACCCGATCAAATTCACTAATTCCGGTAGTGATACGCGATTGTTCGTTAGGAATAATATCTTTTAAATATTGAACATTTTGAGATTTTGAACCCGAATAACCACTTGCTTGCCGACCACCTTTGCTCATTGGAATAGAGCTGGCAACTTCAGTTAAAGAATTCCAGGTGCCACAATCACCACACTGCCCTGCCCATTTAGATGATTCAGCACCACATTCAGTGCAATGATAATTTTTTTTGATTTTTGCCACAATAAGAGATTAACAAAAATAATATTAAACAGCACGTTATAAAATTGATTAATTTATTTTATTGGTTTTTGAGATTTTTTTTGCTGATAAAAATAACTAAATGCGATAAATAACAATAAGTAGAAAACCGGATCAAAATCCGCACCGTTATTTAAAGAACAACTCGCACCGCCACCAGCTTTTATCGAGGTTCGGGGTAACTGGTCACCTTGGTTCACACTATCATATTGAACCTTAGCAGTAACTAGATTGGATTCCATATTAGCTCTTATCACATCTGTTACAACACCATTTTGCACTTGTTTACTTATCACCTGGTATTTAATTATGCCGGTATCCAGCCCAAACCATAGCCCTATAGATAACGTAACGTTTAATGGTGCTTTATTTACATCTGCTGTGGTTATTGCGCTTATGGTAAGTGTGACCCGGTGAGCCCTAAAACTGCCGTAAGGCACTAAGACAGTTTCGAGTCCAATATACCGTGAGTCAACCTGATAGGTCATTGCCCTATAACCAACTGAAGGTTGAATATTAATCTGACCACGGTCTGAAGTATTATTTAGTTTTCCGGTGACCATTCCCGAATATAACAGGGGAATCTCGTTATCAAAAAAGATATCAGTTGAAATAATGCCGGTAGCGGATAATGTATCAAGTCCATCGACCTTAACGCCACTAATACCAAGACCACTACTGCTCGATCGTAAATACAAACGAAGGTCAGCGGTTAATTGTAACGGCCGAATACTAATTTTATTAATCATTTTAGTATTGGTAAAAAAAGCCTCCTCATTTGATGTGTTATACAACCAACTATTATTTTTATTCTGTGGATAATAACTTGATAAGGTAATTACTGAACGTGACGAATCATTTGGGTATTGATCTTTATTATCGCCGACACCATCACCATCAGTATCTTTAGTTTCAGTGGGATCTAACGGAAATGCATCCTTGTTATCACCAACACCATCACCATCGCTATCTTTGGTTTCTGTCGGATCTAAAGGAAATGCATCACTATTATCGCCCACTCCATCACCATCGCTATCTTTAGATTCAGCTGGATTTAAGGGGAATGCATCTTTACTATCAGGAATGCCATCGCCATCAGTGTCAACGTCTATAGTCCTGTTTGGATCCTGTGGAAATGCATCCTGATTATCGCCAATACCATCACCATCACTGTCTTTGGTTTCTGTCGGATCTAAAGGAAA
>JBGMRJ010000058.1:11255-15206 GCA_048061315.1 Gammaproteobacteria bacterium | reverse complement strand
CTGTCTTTGGTTTCTGTCGGATCTAAAGGAAATGCATCACTATTATCGCCCACTCCATCACCATCGCTGTCTTTGGTTTCTGAAGAGTCCAGTGGAAAAGCATCAAGTGAATCAGGTACACCATCGCCATCAGTATCGCTCACATTGGTAATGCCCACGATTAACTGAACAAATTTATTTTGTATGGCATTTGCATCATTTGGACCACCATCCTCAATTTGCAATTGCAGACATGAATTATTTACCGTTAGTCCGGGGGTATAAACGTTATCTCCCGGTTGTGGACATACACCATTCACTTTTTTCGTACTAGAAACTGAATTACCCACATTTACGATAAAATCAGACCATCCTTGCGGCATAATTAATCGTGTTATCTTAGATGATGCTTGAAGTGTTTTATCGAGTGGTATAGTTACTAATAAACTTCGCCCTAAATCAGGGTTTACTATATCTATACTATAATAATTCGCTGTTGAGTTTGGTGCATCTACAATAACTGAGGTATCCATTCCTAAGGTTGCATAATAGTTTATAATTTCAGATTGAGTCACTTTTGCAGAAAATCGATTCACATTTTTAGCTATTTTACCCGCTTGTAATTTTGTACAAATCTCCGAGTTTAAAAAATTAATATTTAATTCGGTAGAAGCAAGCTTGTTTATATCAAAGCCTTGGACCGTCGAAACAAAAGCGACGTAGGCAGGAGTTGAATTTTCATCACTGCTTAAATCAATTATTCGTAATGACTTAAAATTTTCATCGGTAATTAGAACCTGGCCGTCTTTATTACCAACCACAATTTTTCCAGTATCACTAATATCGATATCAATCAGATTTTTTACTTTATAGTAACCTGAATACAAAACAGCTTCACGAACACCAGATTTAGATACCCGATAAATCGCATGATAAGGTGAACTTGAAATAACGAATTGAGTTCCAGCTTTATTCGCGACACGATCAATAATATTACCCGGTGGTGATAAAAATTTTGCAGCACCACGAATATCTAATGTTACTGGATCAAATTTATTATTATCAATGTAAAAATATCCATCGAGCCCAATAGAAATATTACTGGCAACATAATTTTGATTTCGAACAAAATTTTGTTGTAATAAATCATAGCGAATAATACCTTTAGCACTGCCTAAACTATCTCCGCTAAAGACAGAATTGCAATATGCTGCAATTTTACCATCGCCGGTATTTAATCCTGCATCAACACCTGATGACGATATTGACGACCATAAATTATTATTCGAATCATAAATATGTAATTTATTAACATCATTAATCACGGCGCGATTATTTGGAACTACTGTGATTCCGTTTTGAGGAAAGTTTAATGTTGGTACACTAACTCGTTGTATTCGAACACCACTTAATGAATATTCATAAATCCTACCTTTAGTGTGAATCAGAATATTGCCTTGAGTAAATGATGCAGCAATTGCAGTTTTAGATACAATACCAAAAACCACAAATGCGATTAATACCAATTGAAAAATACAACGAAAATCTCGAACCCTGAGCATAACATCCCCTAATATCTAAATGTTCATAAAGTGAACTATTTGAACTATTACGGTCAATTAAAAATACATGACTAGGGGGCACAATCAGCTTAGATGCAACAAACTGTAATAGTTGATTTTTTATCGATGAAGATTACTAAATGTGCAGTAATAATGTCAAGCTCTATTAAACAATTCGTGATAAAGAAATGACTACTTTTTATGCCATGTTTATAGTTGACAGTTTTAACATGATCCCGTTAAAGTAACCGACAGTTTCAGGTGTCCTCTATTTTCCCTTTCTTTGAAGAATTCAGAATAAGGGTAATAACTGAGGGTGAAACGGGAAGCCGGTGCGTACAAACACTATTCCGGCGCTGCCCCCGCAACGGTAAAGCGACATTGTCGATAAGCCCGGAGACCGGCCTGATACTACGTAACAATCTTATTGCGGAGGGCGATAAACACGTGTCTATTTTTAATAGTTTAATAGACCGCTATTCCTCCAATTATTATTGATAATAACAATCAGTTTTTACCGGAGGATCCATGCCACATTCTAATACTGTCACTAGTCATTCGCTTAGTTCACTAAAAACAGCTTTAACGTTCGCATTCGTTGCTAGCTTTGGACTAGCGCTAATTTTCACTGTTGGGTTTGCCCAGGGTAACGGTAATGTTTTGCATAATGCTGCTCACGACACCCGTCATTCAGCTGCCTTCCCATGCCATTAAATACTGCTTTATTCAATTTAATTAATTTTAAAAAAGGCTAAGCTAAATGTTACGTAAGCTTCTACTTCCGGGATTTATCTCTGGGATCATCGCAGGTATTTTACTAAGTCTGATGCAACACTATAATGTCATACCATTAATTTTAGAGGCTGAAACCTACGAAGTTCAAGCAAACCAGCATTCGCATACTACTGCTACTCCTGAACACGATGCCAACCAGGCTCAACCCGAATGGGCACCAAAAGACGGTAGTGAAAGAACTTTATTTACTTTTATGACCAATATATTACTCGGCATAGGCTTTTCATTACTGCTGATTTCATTAATGACAGCAACGCATTTTTCTGGTTGGCAATCAGGTTTGCTATGGGGGCTAGCGGGATTTAGTGTATTTTATCTGGCCCCGGGTTTAGGTTTGCCACCTGAATTACCCGGTGCAGTCCAGGCAAATCTGGAACAACGACAACTGTGGTGGACAGCAACAGTAGTCTCAACGGCTGTTGGCCTGGGCTTATTATTCCTGAACCCCGCTGTAACATTTAGACTCTTAGGTGCTTTATTTATTATCGCGCCGCATTTTTTTACCAGCAACATTGCAATGGAGGCGACAAGCCCAGTACCGGAAGAACTCATAAGATCATTTATTATCGCAACCTCATTTTCAAATTTGGTTTTTTGGCTGGTCATCGGATTGTTTAATGGCTTACTCAAATCGCATTTTTTTGAAACCGGCGCATTGCAAGAGAAAGCCCCATACTGATTGATTTTAAAAAAATGAAAACCGAATCGCAACATTTAGAAAATAAACACACAGCACGAATGCAACATAAGAAGCAAATTAAAGATGCTCAGATTGCCAATGCTCAAATCGATAAAGGTGTTTTACTGATTCTAACAGGCAATGGCAAGGGTAAAAGCAGTTCCGGTTTTGGAATGGTAGCTCGCGCACTGGGACAAGAATTAAAAATCGGCGTAGTGCAATACATTAAAGGCAAATTTTCAACCGGTGAAGAAAAATTTTACCGCCGCTTTCCCAATGAAATTCAATATCACGTCATGGGTGAAGGGTTTACCTGGGAAACCCAGGACAAACAAGTTGATATCGCCGCAGCTAAAAAAGCCTGGCAGCAATCCTGCTTATTTCTTGAAGACGATTCAATTGATTTTGTTCTACTCGATGAACTCAATATAGCACTTAAACACCGCTATATAGACATTGATGAAGTTATTACAAAACTGCAACAACGACCCAAAATGCAACACGTTGTTATTACTGGTCGTGGAGCAAATGAAAAATTGATTGATATAGCTGATACCGTTACTGAGATGAATGTCATTAAACATGCTTATAAAAATGGCATTAGAGCGCAACGAGGAGTTGAATTTTGAATCTGCAAAAATCGAATTCAATATCATGTCCGGCTATTTTTATTAGCGCACCAGCCTCAGGGCAAGGAAAAACAACCGTTACCGCTGCACTAGCACGACTGCATCGCCAACAAGGACGACACGTTATTGTGTTTAAAACCGGCCCCGATTTTCTGGACCCAACTATTTTAGAGCAAGCATCCGGTAATCCTGTTTATCAACTCGATATCTGGATGGGAGGCGAAAGCCATTGCCGCGAATTACTCTATAACGCAGCCAAAAAAGCAGATTTAATTTTAATTGAAGGTGTTATGGGTTTATTTGATGG
>JBGMRJ010000058.1:7902-11155 GCA_048061315.1 Gammaproteobacteria bacterium | reverse complement strand
CTGGCATTACCATCGCGCCATCTTGGATTAGTGTCTGCCAGTGAAATCGATGATATTGAAACACGAATTAATCTGGCAGCAGAAAAATTACAGCAGACCGGATTAAATCAGTTACCCGATGCAGTGGTTTTTGAAAGCGCTTGTAACACTAAAATATTAGATCCTGAATCGAAACATAATAATTTAACCGGTTTTAAAATCAGCATTGCGCAAGATGACGCCTTTAGTTTTATCTACCGGGCAAACATTGAATGTCTCGAAAATCTCGGTGCACAAATACAGTATTTTTCACCCATGACAGATAAAGCGTTACCCGATTCTGACAGTGTGTATTTTCCAGGTGGTTATCCTGAATTACATTTAAGTAAATTATCCAGTAATAAATCCATGATTAACAGCATACAACAACACCATGCCAACAATAAACCGATTGTTGCCGAGTGTGGCGGCATGCTGTATTTATTACAATCGTTAACTGATAAGTCTGGAAACAAAGCCAGCATGGCCGGATTGCTTACCGGCTCGGCAGTGATGCAAAATAAATTATCGAATTTAGGCATGCACAGTATGAAACTACCCGAAGGTGAAATTCGGGGTCACACATTTCATCATTCAAAAATAGAAACCGACATGCAGCCCATCACCATGACCAGTAGCACTCGAAAAAAAGGTCGGGGTGAAGCGGTCTATCGCGATGAACGTCTTCATGCCAGTTATTTACACATGTATTTTCCGTCGAACCCACAAGCCTGCGCGAGATTATTTACACCATGAAGTTGGAATCTAAAAACTCAAATAATAAGTACGGCAAAGTCTGGTTTGTCGGTGCTGGTCCGGGTGATCCGGAATTAATAACAGTTAAGGGCAAAAATCTAATTGAACAAGCTGATGCTATTTTATTTGCTGGTTCATTAGTGTCAGATACCACAATGCGTTGGGCCAAAAAAGATTGCGTGATCGGTGATTCAAAAGGAATGGCCCTGGAAGAAATTACCGACTGGTTAATTTCAAATGCAGCAAAATACCAAACAGTTATTCGCTTACAAACCGGTGACCCGGGTTTATATGGTGCATTAATTGAAATGGTGCAACCGCTTGATGTTATGAAAATCGATATCGAAGTTGTACCCGGTGTGTCATCTGCTATGGCCTCAGCCGCAGCCGGAATTGAAACCTTAACCTTACCCGAAATAACACAGACGGTAATATTAACCCGTGTCGAAGGCAGAACACCGATGCCCGAGGGTGAATCATTATCAGAATTAGCAGCTCATCATTGCACTCTGTGCTTATTTCTATCTATCACCTTGCTTAAAAAAGTTCAGCAAGATTGTCTGGCTGCTGGCTGGAGTGCAGACTCGCCGATTTTAGTGGTACAAAAAGCCAGTTGGCCAGAGCAGGAAAAAATAATTCGCGGCACATTACACGACATTCGTGACAAATGCATTGCTGAGAAAATCACCAGCCAGGCTATGATCATTGTCAGCCCCACCATTGGTGCACGTCACTGGACTGAATTAAAAAAATCAAAATTATATGATAAAACATTTAGTCATCGATTTCGTAAAGCAGAGAAAGTATAGGATAAAAAATGAAAACAACCGTATTACTTGTTGGCCACGGCTCACGCGATAACAATGGCAATATTGAAATAGAAAAATTTTCAAAGGAATGGAAAAACCGAAATCCCGATTGGGCAATTACAACCTGCTATATTGAATTTGCTGATATCCTGTTAGATGATGGACTGGACATAGCAGCAGATGCTGCAACAGCAAATAATAGTAACCGGGTTATTATCATTCCCTTAATATTAAATGCTGCAGGTCATGTGAAGATGGAAATTCCGCATCATATTAATAAAGCACGTCAACGTCACACCCATATCGAATTTGTTTATGCCAGACATCTCGGTGCCGGCGAACCGATTCTTGAAATATTAAAACGAAATTTAAAAAAAGCTCTGGCAACTATCGACATGCCGGATCCACACACAACCGGTGTTATTATTTTAGGGCGAGGTTCGTCTGATCAATTTGCCAATGGTGAATTAGCAAAAATGGCTCGCTGGTTATTCGAAAAAACGGATCACGAGGTAATTGATATTGCCTTCACCGGAATCACCTACCCGCGACTCGAAACCGTTGTGAAACGACATCAGTTACTTGGTATGACTCAGATAGTAATACTGCCTTATTATTTATTTACCGGCACACTAATCGAACGAATTAAACGACAAACAGCTCAACTACAACAGCAATATTCGACTATCAATTTTGCAGCAAGTAGTTACTTTGGTTTTGAAAATGAAATTTACGCGTTATTAAGCTCACGAGTATTGCAAGCGCAGGCGGGTAAAGATAAAGATAACGCAGAAAAATCCAACACAGCAATGCTGGAATGCGATGGTTGCCAATACCGCGAGCTAGCTGAAGCCGAAGGTCACGGCCATAATCATGAACACAGTCATCACACATCAGAAACTGGAGTAACAGCATGAGCAATGTGATTACCGAACAATTAACCAGGGCTGGTCAAAAAATCGAACATGATTCGTTTTCAATTGTTGATCAGGAAGTTGGCGCACATTCCTACCAGAGTGATCAATGGCAGATTGTAAGACGCATGATTCATGCCACAGCTGACTTTGAGTTTAATGGTTTAGTTAAATTTCATCCAGACGCTATCACTGCAGGTGTGAATGCACTAAATAATGGCACCAATATTATTGCCGATGTTGAAATGATCTGTGTTGGCCTGTCAAAACCTCGTTTAAATCATTTTGGTGTTAAAATCCACCATTTCATTTCAGACGATGATGTAATTACCCAGGCAAAAGCAGAGAACACCACTCGTGCAGTGCAAGCCATGCGTAAAGCTCAAAATTTAAATTTATTGGATAATGCTATTATAGCAGTAGGAAATGCCCCAACCGCATTAATCGAAATCACCGACATGATTAAAAATAAAAAAATAAAACCGGCGTTAATCGTCGGCATGCCAGTCGGTTTCGTTTCAGCAGCAGAATCCAAAGAAATTACCCATGCCTTAACGGATATCCCCTGGATAATAACCGAAGGTCGTAAAGGTGGCTCTACCTTAGTAGTTGCTGCAATTCATGCGCTATTGGCAATAGCAGAGTCAAGCCAAAAGAAGAACTAGAAAATGCCTCAAGACACTCGACCTAACCAAAGCGAGGGAGTACTTAACGAATGCCAAGGCGTTCTAAAGTAAAGAGCAAAGAATAGAAATA
>JBGMRJ010000058.1:0-7802 GCA_048061315.1 Gammaproteobacteria bacterium | reverse complement strand
ACCACCGGCGCATGCTCGGCGGCTGCCGCACGTGCTGCTACTCTGGGTTTAATTACCGGTAATGTACCTGACATTGTTGAGTGTTTGTTACCGAATGGCGACAAGGTGAATTTTAATGTAACCGATGTTTATTGTGATAATAAAACGGCTCATGCCGTCGTTATAAAAGATGCTGGTGATGATCCGGACTGCACTGACAAAGCACCATTAACAGCGGATGTCTGTTTTGATCATAATAAAGAAAATACCAACCATGTCACTTTAAAAGGTGGTGAAGGTGTTGGCAGGATAACCATGAAAGGTTTGGGATTAGACGTTGGCGGACCCGCCATTAACCCGGTTCCCAGAAAAAATATTGAAGACAATATTCGAATCGTTGCAGGTGATGCACTTAAATCTTCCGGTATCGAGGTCACTATATCGGTACCGGGTGGTATTGAAATGGCAAAAAAAACCCTGAATTACCGCCTGGGTATTCTCGATGGTATATCCATTCTGGGAACAACTGGCATCGTTCACCCCTATTCCACCTCAGCATTTCGAGCCAGTGTGATTCAAGGGATTGAAGTTGCTGCAAATCAGGGACAAGACACTGTTGTATTAACTACCGGTGGTAGAACCGAAAAATTTGTTATGCGTGAAATGTCCGAACTGGATGACGCCAGTTTTGTACAAATGGGTGATTTTCTACGCTATGCGCTCGATACAGCCGTTACTGAAAAAATCAAACACGTCATTATTGGCGGCATGGTTGGTAAACTAACAAAAATGGCGCAAGGTGAAACCATTACTCATGCCGGTCGAAATAAAGTCAATACCGCTTTATTAGCCGAGCTTGCCCGTAGTGTTGGCGCAACTGATACTGTTTGTGATCACATAGCAGCATCCGAAATGGCGCGTTATGCTGCTGAACGCATGGAAGAGCTGGGTTTACTCAATGAATTTTATAATGCGCTGGCAAAAAAAGTAATCGAAACATTAAGTGCTCGTTACCCTAAGCAATTTAAATTAACGGTTATGGTCTGCGACTTTGACGGCAATAAACTAGCCCAGGTGTCTGGCAATGTTGAGGGAGAACAATTATGACTGAAGCCATAATGAATGTAACTCCGAAAAGCCAAAACAAAACTACCTTAGTTAGCTGTCGAATTATTGGCGTATTAGATGATGGTATAAATTCATTAACGGCGAAATCACTAAACTATATCAAACAAGCCGATGTTATTATCGGAGCTAGTCGTACCTTAAAATTGTTTGAATCGATTTTTTCTGATTCTGTAGCGCAATATGATCTTACTGGTAAATTAAGCAGTGTTCCGGGTTGGATCGAAGCAGCGCAAAAGAATAAACAACAGGTAATTGTATTAGCAACGGGTGATCCACTCTGTCATGGTATCGCTAAATACATCAGCGAAAAAATCAACTTTGAAAACTGTGAAATTTATCCCAATGTTTCAACCATTCAACTCGCCTGTGCCCGTATCGGGCTATCATGGCAAGATTTAAAAATCTGTTCGGTTCACACTATAGACACCGGTGAGTGGCTGTTGGGGATGGATACTTCTCATGGTTTATATCATTTATTACAATTAACGCAACATCACAATAAACTCGCTATTTTTACCAGCCCGGATAATAGTCCTGATCGAATAGCAAGAATGCTATTGCTTGAAGGATTTAAAGATGATTTTAATTTAACCGTTGTTGAAAATATTTTACAGAATAATGAAAACATTATTGGCCCTATAACTATTGCTGAGGCAGCAAAACGGCAATTTTCTGACGTTAATATCGTTATTCTACAACGATGCTCAACAAAGAAGAATTATTGTTTATTCGGATCAGCTGATCACTTATTTAAACAACGCAAACCTGATAAAGGATTAATTACCAAACGCGAAGTTCGAGCAGTCTCACTGGCTAGAATGCAATTACAACATAATAGTATCGTTTGGGATATTGGTGCAGGCTCGGGTTCAGTTGGACTAGAAGCTGCTCGGCTTTGCAGAGATGGCCATGTTTACGCCATTGAAAAAAATAGTGATGATTTTTCGATTGCCCACCAAAACAAGCAAGATATGCGGATAACCAATTATACTCTGGTGAATGCCAAAGCACCTGAGCAACTTGATTGTTGGCCTGATCCGGATGCAATTTTTATTGGCGGCTCGGGTGGTGAATTAAACGAACTTATTTCCCTTTGTATTACTCGCATGCATACCAATGCCTGTTTGGTGATGAATTTTGTTACGATTGAAAATTTGGCGACTGCCGTTGAGTCGTTAAAAAAACTTAAAACTGAATTGGCAACAAACTGCACTATCGAATGGGATGTCACACAATTATCAGCGGCTCGAAGTAAGCCCATTTTACACATGAATCGATTTCAAGCCGAAAACCCGGTCTGGATTGTTACGACTCAAAAAGAGGCTTTAGATGACAAAAACTAAAGGTTGTTTATATGGTGTATCGTTAGGTCCTGGCGATCCTGAACTTATCACCCGTCGTGCATGGGATTTATTACAACAAAATTCCACATGGACCTATCCTATCCGCAATCAAAAAAGTAACAGTTATGCTTTGGATATCGTTACTCGCAGTGGTTTACCGCTAAGCAAAAAACACCAGCCCCTTATTTTCCCGATGACGCATGACATTGCAATACTATCAAAATATTGGCTGCGTGCTGCCCAGACAGTTTTGGATATAGTAAACCGTGGTGAAGATGTGCTTTTTCTGGTTGAAGGCGATGCATCTACTTACTCTACTTTTGGGCATTTAGCTCGAACAGTTACCGCATTGGATGACAGCATTACAATTAACACCATTCCCGGTGTCACTTCATTTCATGCCGCAACTGCAAAATTAAATTCTCCATTAGCCGATGTTGATGACACTGTCGCGATAATACCTGCTGCTTATGGCATCCCCGTTATCGAAAAATTATTAATAGACTTTGATAGTCTGGTGTTAATAAAAGTTAAGCCAATACTTGAAGATATAATTAATCTACTCGAAAAACATAACTTACTTGAACACAGCTCATTTATTGAAAAAGCCGGTGCGCCTGAAGAACGAATTGTTACCGACATTAAACAATTACGGGGTCAAAAGGTAAATTATTTATCCTTAATTTTGGTGAAAAATCCCGGAAGAACGCGCGGTGAACTTATTCGTGGTTGCCGCAAAAAACGAAGTGACAACAATTCTAATACTGAATCAATGAAGGAAATAGCATGAACACCCCTACTTCTAAACCCAAAATAGCTCTGGTAGCAATCACAAAGCACGGTGTCACACAAATGCTTAATTTGGCAGATAAAATGCCGGATGCATTTGTTATGGTATCTGAAAAATTTAAAGATAGAATTACTGAAATTGAGAATCACAAACAAGCGTACTCAGGAGCATTAAAAGTTCAAATTGAGTTTTTATTTAATAAATACGATCAAATTGTTTTTTTTATCTCAATCGGTGCCGTCATACGATTAATAGCACCCCACTTAAAATCAAAAGATGTCGATCCAGGAATTTTAATTGTTGATGATAATGCTGAATTTGTAATTCCTGTTTTATCAGGCCATGTTGGTGGTGCAAACGACTATGCAGTTCAAGTAGCAACATTACTCAATGCGACTGCGGTTGTCACAACAGCGTCCGATGTCGGAAAAACAATTCCAGTTGATATACTCGGGCGAGAACTAGGCTGGACAGTAGAAGCACCCAAAATTAATATTACACGAGTATCTGCGCATGTTGTAAATGAGGAACCAATTGCCTTCGTACAAGAATCTGGAGACAGTAACTGGTGGACACGCCCAACACCACTACCAAAAAACATACATCTTTATTCTAAATTTGAGGATGTCGATTTAAATACCCACAAAGCCGTCTTATGGGTAACGCAACGTGAAATCGATGATTCTATCTGGCGCGACCTCGATGAACGACTCGTTGTCTACCGACCACCAGTGGATTAATAGTTATGACTCAATACATACTGGGTATGGGGTGCGACCGCGGCACGTCTATAAATACTTTAAATACTGCCGTTGATAATGCATTAACAAAAATGACGATCAGTTACAAAAACATTCATTCACTCGCGACTATTGATAAAAAAAGTGATGAAGTTGGATTATTGGAATTATCAAGAGCTAATAACTGGCCACTACAATTTTATACCGCAGAACAATTATCAACTGTTGAAGTTCCGAATCCTTCTGAAGTAGTACTAAAGTACATGGGAACCCCGGCAGTAGCCGAAGCCGCTGCACTATTAGCCGCCAAAACCGGTATTGAAAATCTAGTATTGGAAAAATATAAATACCGTGGTGACGATAATAAAAATGCAACGGTTTCTATAGTTAAAATTAATAGTGATGAATTAGTAAAGCATAAAATAAATTAAGGTGAATAAAATGAGTATTGGTAAAATATTTTTAGTGGGTTTTGGACCGGGTGATGAAGCCAACATGACCTATAAAGCAAAAGCAGCTATTAAAGAATCTGATGTTGTGATTGGGTATACTACTTATATCAAATTAGTAAAAGACTTGCTTGAAGGTAAAGAAGTCATTAAAAAAGGCATGACCGAAGAAATCGATCGTTGTGTAGAGGCTTATGAAAGTGCCAAAAAAGGTAAAATCGTATCCTTAATTTCATCGGGTGATATTGGTGTTTATGGCATGGCTGGTCCTACTTACGAGGTATTATTGCAATCCGGATGGACACCCGAAAGTGATATAAAGGTTGAAATTATTCCGGGTAGTACCGCGTTATCAGCTTGTGCTTCATTAGTAGGTGCTCCACTGACACACGATTTTTGTTCGATATCGTTATCTGATTTACTCACCCCATGGCCCACTATTGCAGGACGACTTGAAGCCGCCGCTAAAAGTGATTTTGTTGTGGCATTGTATAATCCAAAAAGTGGTCGTCGTACCCAACAAATTGTGCAAGCTCAACGCATTTTACTAAACTATCGCGATCCAAAAACGCCCGTAGCTATTGTTAAATCAGCTTACCGGGAAGCACAAAATATCCAGATGGTGACACTCGATTCTATGTCGGATTGTAAAATTGGCATGCTAACAACGGTATTAATTGGAAATAGTACAACCTATCTGGATCAAGGCTTAATGATTACACCACGAGGTTATGCCAACAAGTATTCCAGCATTACCGGTGAGATTAAAGACGGTGAAAAAGCCGGTGTTTCCCTAAGCATGGGATTATTAGGTTGGAAAAGTTGTGTACGCCAATACATACGTGATAATGAAACTGCTTCGTTAAAATCGCTTGCAACACATTTTAACACTGCGGTAGGTGAAATATTATCCGCTATTGCTGAAGGTGATACTCAGGATAATTCAGCAGGTTTTGAAGCACAAGAAGTAATTGATACAGATTTAACAGAATTAATCTCTGCATCAAAAAACTGGGGTGCATTGCGAGCAGTTGTTCGCAGTGATGCTGGTGCAGTTAGTGAATTATTAATGACTGGTGAAAATTTTGTTACTAAAAATAACTGGTTGAATATTGAAAATGAATTTTTTCATTTGCACATCGACTGGAGCAAAATATCACGCGCCTGTTTTATTCGTCGTAATGACTCCATGCGAGGAGTCTATTTTTTAAATGATCAAGGACACTCTGTTTTTAATTTATCACTGGTGCGACAGGATGGAAAATTTAATGAAACAGCAGAAATAGAATACTTGTCTAATTGGCAAACATTATCACAAGTAGCGTAATAAAATTAAGTTAAAATCAAAAAACAGGAAATAACAATGAGTGAAGTAGTAAGTAGTACGGTATTAGAAAAACCTAAAATGATGGACTACAAACGTCATTTATTAGTCTGTGTTGGACCACGATGCACCGAAGATGACGAAGCCCAGGATTTATTTGACAGCCTGGGTGAACGATTTGAATCAGCCGGCATTGCAAAAGGCGAATTGCGCGTAAAACGATCACGTACAACGTGTTTTGCTACATGCAAATCAGGACCCATAATGTGCGTACAACCCGATGGTATCTGGTATTATAATGTCACTGATAAAAACCTTGATCGTATAATTAAAGAACATCTTGTTGGCGGTGTTCCCGTTGAAGAGTTAATTTATCATCGCGGACCGAGTTGTGTTTAGTTAGAAAATAAATAATTAATATGTCAAAAACAGAAAACATCCATTTCGATAAAGCTGAACAGGATACTTTATATAAAGTAATTCGGGCACGACGCGATATGCGGCATTTTATTCCCAATAGCAATATTGATTCTGAGATTTTACAAAAAATTTTATTGGCAGCACATGCGGCTCCCTCAGTTGGCTTAATGCAACCATGGCGTTTTATTCGCATCACTGATGATGTTATTAAGAATAAAATTATTGAAATGGTGGAACAGGAACGTATTAAAACTGCAGAACTTCTTAAAGATCAGAAACAAGACTTCCTTAAACTAAAAGTTGAGGGTATCAGAGATTGTGCTGAATTAATCGCCGTCATTCAAGCACCCGATGACGGTACTATCTTTGGACGAAGAACCTTACCCGATGAAATGGCATTATGTTCATCTGCCTGCGCCATTCAAAATATGTGGCTAGCATCGCGTGTTGAAAACATCGGCATGGGCTGGGTATCATTTTTTAGCCCAGCCAAATTATCAAATCTGTTGAATTGTCCAGCTGAGGCTAAACCGATAGCCCTACTCTGTTTAGGCCCGGTAGAAAAATTTTATCCTGAACCCATGTTGCAACTGGAAGGCTGGCGCACTGCAAAAAACATTTCCTCGATGGTATTTGAAAACAACTGGGATAATCAGGATGTTACGCAATGACTATAAGTTTTGTCATTCTCGCTGCTTTATTAGTTGATTTTATGCTAGGTGATCCTCGTCATTTCCACCCCATTTCCGGGTTTGGTAATATGGCAAACTGGCTTGAAAAAAAATTAAATAAGCAATCAACATTTACTTCAGGCTCGAATACGAAAAGCCGATTTATTGGTGTAGCTGCAGTTATTATTTTAATCGTACCGATTACCCTATTATTAACATACGTAAATGCATTATTCACGAATCAATCGCTACACATTGTTGAAATTCTTATCCTGTTTTTTGCATTAGGCTGTAACAGCTTACGACTCCATGCTTTGTGGATTTTAAATGCATTAGAAACTTCAGACCTGGGAACCGCACGAGTAAAAACCAGCTGGATTGTAAGCAGGGACACCAGTCATCTAGACCCTTCTGAACTATCAAAAGCAACCATAGAATCCATTCTTGAAAATGGTAATGATGCCATTTTTGCCACGCTATTCTGGTTTGTTATCGCCGGTGTACCCGGTGTAGTAATTTATCGACTAAGCAACACACTGGATGCCATGTGGGGATACAAATCAACGCAATACTTACACTTTGGTTGGGCTGCCGCTCGACTTGATGATGTGCTAAATTTTATTCCAGCCCATTTAACGGCCATTAGTTACGCTATAACTGGAAAATTTTTTACGGCTATAAACTGTTGGATAAAACAAGCTTACCAGTGGAAAAGTTTAAATGCCGGTATCGTAATGTCAACTGGAGCTGGTGCCCTGGCACTAAAACTTGGTGGTGCGGCTCAGTATCAAGGAATAGAATCTCAACGTAAAACATTGGGTAAAGGTGAACAACCGAAATATAACGATATTAAACGTGCTATTAATTTAGTACTACGAAGCCTGGTATTGTGGCTTGTTATCATTTTTGTACTCTCGTATTTTGAGTATATTTAAAACTCTATCGATGAATCAACCCA
>JBGMRJ010000057.1:5183-19680 GCA_048061315.1 Gammaproteobacteria bacterium | reverse complement strand
AACCCCCGACATTCGCCGTGTAAAGGCGACGCTCTCCCAGCTGAGCTAAGCACCCGAGAAAGCGCGCTAGTTTACGGCATCCTTCAGCGCTTTACCAGCCTTAAAACTTGGAATATTTGACGCTTTAATATCAATTGCTTCCCCGGTACGCGGATTACGACCCACACGAGCTGCTCGAGCACGAACCTGGAAAGTTCCAAAACCGACTAAAGTGACTTGGTCTCCACTAACGAGCGTTTCGGTAATTGTACCTAAAACACTATCGACAGCTCTTGTAGCAGCAGCTTTTGTCATTTCATTCTTTTCTGCTACCGCTTCTATTAATTCAGCTTTATTCACTGAGATTCCCCCCATAATAATTCTATTAATTTTAAATAAACGAAAAAAAATACCGCCTTGTAGACCAGGCGGTTTTATTGATTTCAATGGATTATGTTATACCAATTTCGCTATTACTGGGTCAAGAAATCAAACACAAATAATGACATTTTTATTAATTAATGCGTTCTAAGTGAATTATTTTTACTTGACTTATCATTTTCTTTATTAGTTGATACTGCGAACTCATCATCGGATAACGGTTTTGTAGGACTTACCAACGCTAACTCCAGCACTTCATCGATCCATTGCACTGGTACAATTTCTAGATCTTTCTTTATATTGTCAGGTATTTCAGTTAAATCACGTCGGTTCTCTTCTGGTATTAAAACCTTCTTGATACCGCCGCGATGTGCCGCTAATAGTTTTTCTTTTAATCCACCGATAGGCAATACTTCACCCCGTAATGTAATTTCGCCGGTCATGGCTAGATCAGCACGAACTGGTATTTTGGTTAATGCTGAAATTAATGCGGTACACATTCCAATACCAGCACTTGGACCATCTTTTGGGATTGCACCTTCGGGAACATGAACGTGAATATCGGTATTGTCAAAAATATCGAGTTTTAATCCAAGAATTTGAGCTCGGCTTCGCATTACTGTCATTGCTGCATGTATTGATTCTTTCATGACATCACCGAGTTGCCCGGTAAAGTTTTGTTTACCTTTGCCCGGCATAACAACTGTTTCAATTGTCAATAATTCGCCACCCACTTCGGTCCAGGCAAGTCCAGTAACGTGACCAACCTGATCTTTTTCTTCGGCCAATCCAAATCGGAAACGTTTTACTCCGAGATAGTCTTCTAAATTCTCGGATGACACTTCAATAGATTCTTTTTTGTTATCAAGAACTATTTCTTTAACAACCTTACGACAGATTTTGGCAATTTCCCGTTCTAAACTTCGAACACCGGCTTCTCTTGAATAGTAACGAATAATATCGTGGATAGCAGAATCAGAAATTGAAATCTCTTCGTCCTTTAAACCATTATTTTTAATTTGTTTTGAAATTAAATAACGTGTTGCAATAGCAACCTTTTCATCTTCGGTATAACCCGGTATTCGAATGACTTCCATTCGATCTAATAATGGACCCGGTATATTTAAACTATTTGCGGTACACACAAACATAACTTCTGAAAGATCATAATCAACTTCAAGATAATGATCACCAAAAGCATTATTTTGTTCCGGATCCAACACTTCTAATAGTGCAGATGCGGGATCACCTCTAAAATCATTCGCCATTTTATCAATTTCATCTAATAAAAATAACGGATTTCGTGTTTCAATTTTTGTTAAATTTTGAATTATTTTACCGGGCATTGAACCAATATAAGTACGTCTATGTCCACGAATTTCAGCTTCATCCCGCACACCACCTAATGACATACGTGAAAATTTTCGATTCGTTGCTCGTGCAATCGATTTACCTAATGATGTTTTACCAACACCAGGAGGCCCGACCAGGCACAATATGGCACCTTTCATTTTTTTAACGCGTTGCTGAACCGCTAAGTACTCTATGATACGTTCTTTGACTTTATCCAGACCATAATGATCTTCTTCTAATACCGCTTCTGCTTGTGCCAGGTTATGACGCACCTTGCTGCGTTTTTTCCATGGAACTCCCACTAACCAGTCAAGATAATTTCTAACAACAGTCGCTTCTGCTGACATTGGTGACATCATCTTCAGTTTAGAAAGTTCGCTATTGGCTTTTGTCCTGGCTTCTTTTGACATGCCGGACTTTTCAATTTTTTGTTCTAACTCTTCCATCTCGTTAGGCGCTTCATCCATATCACCAAGCTCTTTCTGGATGGCTTTCATCTGTTCGTTGAGATAATACTCACGCTGACTTTTTTCCATTTGGCGTTTAACACGGCCACGGATTCGTTTTTCGACCTGCAACAAATCAATCTCGGATTCCAGCATACCCATAAGATGTTCGAATCTTTCACGTAATGTTGGTATTTCCAGAATTTTTTGCTTCTCATCAACTTTCAGCGACATGTTTGCAGCAATAGTGTCAACGAGTCGACAGGAATCTTCAATACTCGATAAAGAGGTTAGAATTTCAGGTGGTACTTTTTTATTTAATTTTACATATTGATCAAACTGGGTGGTTAATGAACGCATTAACACATCACCTTGTTTATCTTCTAAATCATCCTCACCGTACTTTACTACCTGAGCAATAAAGTAATCATCCGAGCCTAGAAAGTGCACAACACGGGCACGTTCATTACCTTCAACTAATACCTTTACAGTACCATCAGGTAATTTTAGTAATTGTAATATGCTGGAGATTGTACCGATTCGAAAAACATCATCTGGTTCAGGATCATCCTGAGCGGCACTCTTTTGAGCAACCAGCAGAATTTGCTTATCGTTTTCCATAGCGTCTTCTAATGCCCGAATGGATTTCTCACGTCCAACAAACAGGGGAATAACCATGTGGGGATATACCACTACATCACGTAATGGTAATACGGGTATTGCGGTAAGTTGATCATCAATTACATCAGACATAATTAAATTCCATTATTCCATTTTGTGAAATGTTTATTTACAGTATTTATATTATTGAGGTAGAAAATCAAATATCAATAGTTCAAACCTAATTAATATAAAGCTTAGACCAATTTCCAATTTAGTGATTAAAATAACAACACACTCAAAAAAGTGCGTTACATTTCATCAGCTGCTGTTCGTTGCTCTGGTGCCTGATAAATAATTAATGGATCATTTTCTTCCATAATCACACCTTCATCAATAACGACTTTTTCTACATTTTCTAATGAAGGCAGATCATACATTGTGTCTAACAATGTGTATTCTAATATCGAGCGTAAACCACGAGCACCAGTCTTTCTTTCCATCGCTTTTTTTGCAATTGCTGTTAAAGCTTCATCTCGAAACACTAACTCACAAGATTCCATCTCAAATAATTTTGCATATTGTTTAGTAAGTGCATTTTTTGGTTCAGTTAATATTTGAACTAGGGCGTCTTCGTCTAGTTCACCGAGAGTCGCAACAACCGGTAAACGACCAACAAATTCAGGAATCAAACCGTATTTAATAAGATCTTCCGGTTCGATTGATCTTAATACTTCGGTGATATCTTTTTTACTGTCTTTACTTCGAACTTCAGCCGAAAAACCAATGCCACCTTTTTCGGATCGATCTCGTATTATTTTTTCCATACCGGCAAACGCGCCACCACAAATAAATAATATATTAGCGGTATCTACCTGCAAAAATTCTTGTTGCGGATGTTTTCGTCCACCCTGAGGCGGAACCGAAGCAACGGTGCCTTCGATTAATTTTAATAAGGCTTGTTGCACACCTTCACCGGAAACATCACGAGTAATGGATGGATTATCTGATTTTCGGGAAATCTTATCGATTTCATCAATATACACTATGCCAGTTTGAGCAGCTTCAACATCATAATCACATTTTTGTAATAATTTTTGGATGATATTCTCGACATCTTCACCAACATAGCCTGCTTCTGTCAATGTCGTAGCATCTGCGATGGTAAAAGGTACATTCAATAATCTGGCCAGGGTTTCAGCTAGAAGTGTCTTACCACTACCGGTAGGGCCCAGGAGTAAAATATTACTTTTCGATAATTCAACATCATCTTTTTTCTGACTATTATCCAGACGTTTATAGTGGTTATAAACGGCTACCGCCAATACTTTTTTGGCAGAATCCTGACCGATTACATATTCATCAAGATTGTTATTGATTTCATGCGGTGTAGGAAGATCACCTGAACTGGAAGCAGCAGACTGCTCCTGAATTTCTTCACGAATAATATCATTGCATAATTCAACACATTCATCACAAATGAACACAGATGGCCCAGCAATAAGTTTACGCACTTCATGCTGACTCTTACCACAAAACGAGCAATACAGAAGTTTGCCGTTATCGCCTGAAGTTGTTTTATCATCACTCATATTTTTACCATCGCCTCACACACGATTTTATGGTTTCCTTACTACTAACCTTGCATCCTTTTATAGGAATAATCAAGTTTGACATACTATATACCCATACTTATATCAGTATTACCCTGCCAATATGTGACCTGGTTCAACCATTATCCTTGGAATCTTTACGGGAATCCAGAACATCGTCGATTAGCTTATATTGTTTCGATTCTTCTGAACTCATGAAGAAATCACGTTCAGTATCTTCTTGAATTGTATCTAAAGACTGACCAGTATGTTTAGCTAATATAGCATTTAATCGTTCACGTGCCTGCAAAATTTCTTTGGCATGAATCTGTATATCGGTTGATTGCCCCTGAAATCCACCTAATGGTTGATGAATCATCATACGGGAATGCGGCAATGCATAACGTTTATCTGCAGCACCACCGGTTAGTAATAATGCTCCCATGCTGGCAGCCTGACCAATACACATGGTGCTGACATCAGGCTTAATAAATTGCATAGTATCGTAAATCGACAATCCGGCACTCACCGAACCGCCTGGAGAATTTATATACAAATGGATGTCTTTATCTGGATTCTCAGATTCAAGAAATAATAACTGGGCAACTATCAGATTTGCCATATGATCTTCAACCTGACCGACTAGAAAAATAACGCGTTCTTTTAAAAGCCGTGAATAAATATCGAACATTCGCTCACCACGAGAGGACTGTTCAACAACCATTGGTACCAATTGAGCTTTCATATATTCATCCATTTCGTTACTGTTATTTGTATCGGTCAACGTTATAGTTCCTTTAAGGTTATTTATCTGTTTTTGGTTGCATAACATCTTTGAATGATTTGTTTGTTTCGCTTACTTCTGCCAGGTCTAATACCCAATCAACCACCTTATCTTCAAGGACTAATGACTCTACTTCAGCCAGCCGATTTTTATCGGAATAATACCACTTAACTACTTCCTCTGGGTGATCATAGGGTATTGCAATTTTGTCTACGGCCTTTTTAACAGCATCATTATCTGCTTTTAAATCATTCTGTTTAACAATTTCACTTAATATTAAACCTAAAGCAACACGACGTTCAGCTTGATCAGTAAACATTGAAGGATCCATTTTCATATCATCAGGATTCATTCCCTGTTGTGTTAAATTGGACTGCATTTGTTGAACTAAAGCTTGTGATTCATTATCTACAAGTGCTTTTGGTAATTCCAGTTTATTTAATTCAAATATCCGATCCATCACATTTGCTTTTAACTCACTACGAAGCTTTTTGTTAAGCTCAAGCATCATATTCTCTTTTACATCAACTCGCATGGTATCCAGATTACCATCGGTTACACCCAATTTTTTCGCAAATTCGGCATCCACTTCAGGAAGCACCGATTGAGCAACTGAAATGACTTTAATTTTAAATTCAACAGCTTTACCAGCAAGATCTTTTGCGTGGTAATTTTCTGGAAATGTTAAATTCAATGTTTTTTCATCACTGGCGCTTAAGCCGATTAGGCCATCTTCAAATCCGGTAATCATGCGATTTGAACCAATTTCAACCGCCATAGCCTGACCTGCACCACCATCAAACGATGCACCATCAATTAAACCATCAAAATCGATAGTAATTTGATCACCTGATTTTGCTGATTGTTCAACAATTGCCCAGGTCGAATTTTGCTTTCGAATCGTTTCAATCATTTCATCAAGATTACTATCCGTAATATCAACAACGGATTTATCGATTTTCACGTCTTTCATCGACACCGGTGAAATTTCAGGATAAACCTCAAATGTCGCTGTGTATTCAACCCCTTCACCGGGTTTGTCATTATGATCTGTGATATTAGGGGTGCCAGCCGGACGAACTTTTTCCTGGGTAATGGCTTCATAGAAGCTTGATTGCACTAAATCAGCAACAACTTCATTGCGTACTTGAGGACCAAACTTCTTCTGAACCACGCCTAGAGGAACCTTACCGGGTCTAAAGCCTTTAATTTTGGTAGTACGACTAATTTCTTTTAATTTGCTGGAAACCGCATCCGAAATTTTATCTTCCGGTAATGAAACGGTTAATTTTCGTTCAAGACCGCTGGTGGTTTCTATTGAGACTTGCATGGATTTCCCCTAAAGCTTATATAAATCAATATGATGGTAGCAGTTATCAACGTAGCATTAAACATCATATTGGGAATTAATTGGTGCGAAAGGAGAGACTCGAACTCTCACGCCTTGCGGCACTAGAACCTAAATCTAGCGTGTATACCAATTTCACCACTCTCGCATTGATTACAGAGCACCGTATTATACAGTGTTGATCAATTTGTAGCTAGATAAGCTCTATAAGCTTCTAATAATAGTCCACCTGCTTTAAGTGTGGATATTTTCAACGAAAATATTCAATTTAATAATATGGTGGGCCGTCACGGGTTCGAACCGTGGACCAAAAGATTAAGAGTCTTCTGCTCTACCAACTGAGCTAACGGCCCATTCTCACTTTTTATAGTGGAACATAATAAACACTACAATTTCAAGTAACAAAAAAATAAATATTTTACTCTTTAATTTTATTCAAACCTTTTAAAACCATGTCAGTGAAACTGATAATACCAATAATTTTATCTTCTTCAATAACTGGCGCACGAGATAAATCAAATTGTTGAAACAATCTGGCGCAATAACGTATATTCATATCAGGAGCTACAGTTAATACTGGCTTAGCCATAATTTCATACACATTAATTCGTTCCACAGAACGATTATTTGCTAACACCTTTCTCGCAATATCAGAAATCAAGAGTAAGCCATACTCATCATCCGGATGCCGTTTATTTACAATTAAGCACTTGGTTTCAATATGCTCCATCTTGTCCAGTGCATCTTTAATGGTCGTCATTCCATCAACTACATCAAATTTAGTTTTCATTACATCACGAACTTTAACGATTGATTTCTCCGTCATAGTTGTTCCTCCACTATTCCCGTTAATTTCTCAACTTGATGAGCAACTCCAACTGCATCTTCAACATCAATTTGAAATGCGATACCAGTACCTGGCCTACTATCAAATTCACCAACTTTCGCAATTTGCTCGAGTATTAAGCGTGACAAGTGCTCTTCGACTAAAAACAAAATCATGTCACGCTGTGCTTCAACGGATAAGCCAAAAAATGTTTTGGTTGTTTTCATACCTTCACCACGTGCATGGTTAATAACTGTAGCGCCAGTTGCACCGCATTTTCTTGCGGCATCCATTACAGCATCCGTTTTATCGTCTTCAGTTAATGCAATAATTAATTTGAAATGCATCACCAACTCCTCTCAATATGTGTGTAATAAATAATTTAAAAACCGAATAATAAATTTAACAAATTCATTTTTTTTCCCATAAAAACGATAGTTGCGCATAAGCAAGAACAGTAATAATGGGAAATAAACTGGCAAAGGCTATTAACCCAAAGCCATCTAATAAAGCCGATCTACCAGGAATTGTTGAAGCCAGGCCCAAGCCAAGTGCAGCGACTAAAGGTACGGTGACAGTTGATGTGGTAACGCCACCTGAATCATATGCTAACCCTATAATCATTTTAGGCGCGATAACTGTTTGCACAATTACCACTGCATAACCCGACACAATAAAATAATATAACGGAAACCCCATAACGATACGGTAGGTTCCTAATGCAACACCAAAAGCCACACCAACTGCAACTGCGATACGTAAACCCCAGGCATGTATCGCGCCTCCGGATACATCTTGTGCCTTTATTGCCACTGCCATTAAAGATGGTTCGGCAATTGTTGTCGAAAAACCAATAGCTGCGGCAAATATATAGACCCACTTATAATCCAGCCAATTGAAACTGCCCGCAACAGAACCTGAGTCACCATAAATAAATTCTGGTGCCGTTAATTGTTTTGCCATTAATTCACCCAGTGGAAATAAACCATTTTCCAGGCCAACCAGGAAAAAAGTTAGTCCTAAAATGACATATACAAAACCGAACAAAATATTTTTTAAATTTGCAGGTTTTTTACGTATCACCAAGAATTGAAACCCAAATATAACCGCAACAATCGGAAATACATCAGCGAGGGTATTGATAAATACAGAATACAGTTCTTGAAAATATTCCATATTTAAAACAACATTCCATACATCATGACAAAAATCATTGGTGTTAAAGATGATAGTGCAATTAAACCAAAGCCATCAAGCATCGGGTTACGCCCTTTAATACTTGAAGCCAGGCCAACACCAAGAGCCGTGACCAGAGGTACCGTTATAGTTGATGTTGTTACGCCGCCTGAATCATAGGCAATACCAATGATTTCGGGTGGTGCCAGATAGGTCATAACTACAACACCAATATAACCAATGATTATTAACTTTGGTAAAGACCATGCCTTTAAAATTCGTAACACGCCAATAACAATAGCGAATCCAACTGAAAAGGCCACTGTTAACCTGAGTCCATTTGCATAGTTATCAAGTGACTGCTTATCATTCGAAATGATATTTCCACCTGCTGCAATTTCAGCGGCTTTCTGACAAATAGCAATCAGCGCCGGTTCAGCTATCGTAGTTGAAAAGCCTAACAAAAAAGCAAATAACAATAACCAGAACAAGCTACCCTTTCGAGCAAAAGCATAAGCCAGTTGTTCGCCAACCGGAAACAAGCCCATCTTTAAACCTTTTATGAATAAAGACAAACCAATTAAGACAAAAATAAAACCTATTATTAACTGCTGGAGATTTGGAATAGCTTGCTTAAGGATAAAAATCTGAAAAAAAAGTATCACTGATATTACAGGCAGTAAATCACGGGAACTTTCCAGGAGTGGTTGTAATATTTGTTGTTTAAAAAACTGCACTGGCTCCTTCTCTAAACCGTTGCACAGAATAAAATAATGGGGTGAACGAAGGGGCTCGAACCCTCGACGACCGGAATCACAATCCGGGGCTCTACCGACTGAGCTACGCTCACCATAAACACTTTAAGATCCAATCTGGTGCGCCTGACAGGACTCGAACCTGTTACCCTCGGCTTAGAAGGCCGATGCTCTATCCAGATGAGCTACAGGCGCAAAACTCAAGATTATAAGATTCGACTTCATCTGGCCTTTTCGGTCGAACTGTCTAATTAACTTTCGGGAGTTCAAATCCCGGTAATTTCGCATTATGTGCAATATCAAACAATGCGAAATAAACACAATAATGGTCGGGGCAGAGAGATTCGAACTCCCGACATCCTGCTCCCAAAGCAGGCGCGCTACCAGACTGCGCTATGCCCCGTCATATTCCTGATGTATCCAATATGATTAGCTGGGCGATAATACGCGGCTAACCACAGAAGGTCAATGTTATAGTATAATTCCATCAAAATCATCCTCTTTGAATCAGGAAATGTGTGCTTGGCAATCTACTTGGGTCGTGCATTCATAACCTCTATAACATATAGATACTTAAGAAATAGCTTATGACAGCCAATATCATTAACGGAAAAACAATTGCCAGTGAACTACGCCAAAATCTTAAACAGCGTGTTTCTGATTTAAAAGCTAAAGGCTGTACCACACCGGGCTTAGCTGTCATATTGGTTGGAAACGATCCGGCTTCGGAAGTTTATGTCAACAGTAAACGAAAAGCCTGTGACGAAATTGGGATTAATTCCTTTTCACATGACCTGGATGAAAATACTACCGAACAAGAATTATTAGCCTTAATAACAAAGCTAAACAATGATGATAATATTCACGGCATATTAGTACAGTTGCCACTACCACCGCAGATTGATTGTGATACGGTCATTGAGTCTATTCATCCAAACAAGGATGTCGATGGTTTTCATCCTTACAACATTGGACGACTCGTCGTTAGAGCCCCAACACGTCGACCTTGTACTCCCCGGGGGATTATGACCCTACTGGAATCGACAGGAGAAAAATTAACCGGTAAAAATGCTGTGGTGGTGGGAGCATCCAATAATGTTGGACGGCCAATGATGCTGGAATTATTATTAGCCGCCTGCACGGTTACAATAACACATCGCTTTACTTCAAATTTAAAACAACATGTTGAAGCCGCAGAAATTCTGGTTGTCTGCGTTGGAAAACCCAATCTATTTCCGGCTGAGTGGATTAAACCAGGTGCTATCGTTATCGATGTCGGTATAAACCGTTTAGACAATGGTTCGTTAGTTGGCGATGTTGACTTTACAAAAGCTGAACAACGTGCAGGATGGATAACGCCTGTTCCCGGCGGTGTTGGCCCGATGACTGTTGCAACATTACTTCAGAATACAGTCGACATTGCTGAAAAGGCCATGTCGAAGAATAATCCAAAATAAATTATGCTATTCATCGCTAACTCACTGAGGCGTTAGATATTTACCTACTGTTTCCTGTAAGCCATTAAAACAGGTTTTATAGTCTTGAGAATACATCAAGCCGTTTTCATCACCCGTTAATTCATACAGCTCGTCCTCATCCAGCATAAAAGAAATTTCCTTGCCGTTATATTTACCTTCGCAACGCTCCAGAATTTTATCGCCACTAGCATCAAAGCTACGAAATGCATGTAACCCCTTATTATACTGATGTAGACTTATTAGTGTTTGAACCGGGGCATTTCGATATTGAGGGAGAAAGGCAGCAGAATAGTCTCGAACGACATTACCACTATCGTTGTAAACAAAGATTTCGATGACGTGAATTTTATCCGGGTTTTCTACTTCCCATGCAATTCTGCTTAATAGTTTACCGTGTTCATCAAAATGTTCTTTTTCCAGATAAAATTCTTTGTTGTTAGCATAACCACCCTTTTTGGATTTAACTTTAATTTTTTTATTTGCGATTTGTTTTTTGTGCAGCCCATGTAAATCATTTGCAAACTGATTCCATTTACGGACATGCACATTATCTTCTTTCATGCTTTCAGCAAAAGCACCTGGTACAAATGAAGTGATAAAAAATAAAATCAAAAAAGGTGTTTTACAACTCAATGGACAATTGGTATTTATAAAATTCATATTGATAACCCGTATATAAAATTAGGATAATTAATTATTGTTATTATTCCATTAAGATAATAGTCCTTATTAATAGTAGAACTCTGAATTCATTAAAAGTTCCAATATTAGCAATTGCTCATTTACAGTTATTCCCGACGCCAGATAGTACCGTTTGCATTATCCTCAAGTACAATACCCTGCTCTTGCAGCAGATTTCTAATCTTATCAGCCTCAGACCAGTTCTTATTATCTTTCGCCACAATTCGTTCCTTGATAAACTTCTCAATTTCGGAATCTGAAAATCCACCCTCAGAGTCTGCAGTTAATTTAGCTTTTAAAAACACCTCAACATCCTGAGTTAACAGGCCCAGCAAACCAGCAAGATATTTTAAAGTTGACGCTAATGAGTTTACGTCATTCGTTTTGTTCTTTATTGCAATATTCAATAATTTGGCTAATTCATGCAGTAATGATAATACTTCCGAGGTATTAAAATCATCATTCATTATCGTTTTAAACCGTTCTAAATATTGCTCATCACAATCCTTTCCATTCGCATCTATCCCTCTTAATGAAGTGTATAATGTCGTTAATGCTGAACGTGCTGAATCCAGATGTTTATCCGAATAATTTAATGGGCTACGGTAATGACTGGTTAAAATAAAATAGCGAATCACCTCTGGATCGTATTGTTTTAATACATCACGGATAGTAAAAAAATTATTTAACGATTTCGACATTTTTTCATTATCAACCCGAACAAAACCATTATGCATCCAGACATTTGCAAATTGTTCACCCGTTGCTGCCTCTGACTGGGCAATTTCATTTTCGTGATGTGGAAATTGCAAGTCCATACCACCACCGTGTATATCGAAGTGATTACCAAGACAACCGGTCGACATTGCAGAACATTCGATATGCCACCCGGGTCGACCATTACCCCATGGTGATTCCCAATAGGGTTCATCAACTTTTGCCATTTTCCATAAAACGAAATCCAGAGGATCGTCTTTTGACTCTGCAACTTCAACACGCTCACCGGCACGCAAATCGTCCAGAATTTTACCTGATAATTTACCATAGGCTGGAAAAGCGCTGACATCGTAATAAACATCACCATTTGAGCCTTGATATGCCATATTTTTATCTATTAAAATCCGAATCATTGCGATAATTTCATCCATAAAGCGTGTTGCTCGTGGTTCCTCATTCGGTGGAAGAATCCCTAAAGCCGCTAAATCCTGATGCATGGCATTGATAAATCGTTCAGTTAAATCATCAATCGGTTCATCATTTTCATTAGCCCGTTTAATAATTTTATCGTCAATATCGGTAATATTTCGAACATAATTAATATGTTCTTTTCCATAAATGAAACATAAATAGCGATATACCACATCAAACACTAAAATCATCCGAGCATGACCAATATGGCAATAATCGTAAATTGTCATACCACAAACATACAATCGGATATTGTCTTTATCGATTGGGTTAAATTGTTCTTTTTTACGGCTTAGCGTATTGTATATCTGTAACATTTTATAATTTTCAACATTTATGGCTTTAAATAAAGTCACAGTGTACAAAATATCAGTTTACTATACAAAATTTCGAGTAAATCAAATTTAATGCAAGTTCAGCTTTAACATGCCCTGCAATTGTTGATATTATTCAGCTTCAAAAAAAGGACTAACTATAGAGAGCCATTATGAAAAATATTCTTAAATTTATTGTATTATCGACGTTATTCAGCATATCACTAATCAACAGTAGTTATGCTGATACAGCAAAAACTGTCACCGCCGTCATTGAAACCAATATGGGCAACATAACACTTGAACTGTATCCTGAAAAAGCTCCAAAATCAGTTGAAAATTTTGTGAAGTATGCAAATGATGGTTATTTCAACGGAACGGTATTTCATCGGGTTATTGAAGATTTTATGATTCAAGGTGGTGGTTTCAAAATTTCAGAGGCTGGAAAATTTGAGAAACAGGAAACCCGTGAATCAATCAAAAATGAAGCCGATAATGGTTTAAAGAATGAAGTCGGCACAATTGCCATGGCTCGTACTCATGAACCCGATTCTGCAACTGCTCAATTTTTTATCAATGTAAAAAATAATGCATTCTTAAATCACACTTCACCGACTCCACGCGGTTGGGGCTATGCTGTTTTCGGTAAGGTTAGCGAAGGAATGGATGTGGTCAATAAAATACGCACAGTAAAAACAGGTGCTGTTGCTCCTTTTCCCAAGGACGTTCCGATGAGCCCTGTAACGATAATAAAAATTATCATTAAATAAATACCAATTGAGGTTAACATGATCAAATTAAATACAAATCACGGTGCTATTAGTGTTGAACTATTCACTGATAAAGCACCAATAACCACTGATAACTTTGTGCAATATGCTAAAGAGGGTTTTTATAACGGTACCATTTTTCATCGCGTAATTGATGGTTTTATGATTCAAGGTGGTGGCATGGAGCCGGGCTTAAAAGAAAAACAAACTCGTGCCAACATTAAAAATGAAGCCGATAATGGTTTGAAAAATAGCATTGGTACATTAGCGATGGCCAGAACACCAGACCCTGATTCAGCCTCATCACAATTTTTCATTAATATCAAAGACAATGATTTTTTAAATTATCGATCATCAACTCCAGATGGTTGGGGTTATTGTGTTTTTGGTAAAGTTATTGATGGTATGGATGTTGTAGAAGCAATTCGAGGTGTTGAAACGGGTAATCAAGGGATGCATCAAGACGTTCCTGTTACTGACGTTATTCTCGAAAGTGTTGAAATAACTGAATCATAATAAATTAATAAGCTATGTCCATTTTATTTATTTCAGATTTACATCTGAGTGCCGAAAGGCCTGCAATCACACAGGCCTTTCATTTCTTATTAAATGAAATCGCGCCACATTCTGAAGCACTGTACATCCTCGGTGATTTGTTTGAAGTTTGGTTAGGCGATGATTTAATATTACCGGAATACCATGACTCTATTTCAGAGATCAAAAAATTAACAGAAAAAAATATTCCAGTATATATTATGCGAGGTAATCGGGATTTTTTATTTGGATCACAATTTGAATTACTCAGTGGAGCAACTTTAATAGAAGA
>JBGMRJ010000057.1:0-5083 GCA_048061315.1 Gammaproteobacteria bacterium | reverse complement strand
ATTCAAAACATGATTCACGGTCACACACATCGACCAGCAACACATGAGCTTGAAGCTAATAACTTGCCCGCAAAAAGAATCGTTTTAAACGACTGGTATGACAGTGGATCAGTATTGCACTATACCGAAACCGGGTTTTCTGTTGAAAAAATAACAGTCCCTTAAAGCGTTAGCCCATTGTGCCCGACCGTAATTCATCAACTGTAAAATTCTTATATTTTTCAGGTAATATAAATAATTTCTCTTTGCTTTTAAAATCATCATCAAAACCAACTAATGAACGAGAATAGCCCTTTGGGCTCCAAAATTGAATTGGAAACCCAAATTTCAGGTGCCGGGTTGACGCAAATGTATTCATTGATAACGCACATGCATCATGCATATCAGCAGGAATACTTTCCAGAGTAAAAGTACTGTCATCCGCAAGAGCCTGCTGAAACTCTCTTAGAGCTTTTGTCGCCATAGGCAACAAGCCTTTAACGGATACAATTCCAAAACACACTACACCGTTAGTTGAAAAATCATACTTAACTGGTACTGTATTATTAATCGTGGGAGCATCAGTTAAGTCAGCAATTTTTTTATTTCTATTTCTAAGCTTAATTGGCGATACTACAGACTTTCGCTTTGGATGAATTTCCATAATCGTTTTATCTTCATCATTCACATTATAAATAATTTTATTCCTGCGATTATACAAGATAAAACCATTAGACGATTCACCGTCATCAAACCGTAAATAATCATATGAAACAATCAAACGAACTTTATAGGGTTCAATACCTTTTTCCTGCTCTACAAAATCTATTTTTGTTATTGCATTAAGATCCGGGGTTTGATACTGAGCTTTAGGTTTTACCGTATTTTCGTCTTTATTATCACAACTTGTTATAAACAAACTAACAATAACAACTACCATATATTTAAATGCTAAATTTTTTTTCATTTTCATAAAATGTACTTCAACTCTCTTGTCTATAAGCCTTGTAAAAAATCTAATTCAGCTTCTGAAAAACCTGCTTTTATTCTTGCCTCGGTATGATAGGGACCACGAACTTTACCTTTTACATAGGTATTCATGAGTTCAATAAATGTATCGTATTTATCCACATTACGTTCATCGCACAAATAATAAAACCATTTTGTACCGATTGCGACATGACCAACTTCATCATTAAAAATAATATCTAATATTTCAATTGCCGAATTATCTTTTATATAATGTAATTTTTTTATAATGGCTGGTGTTACATCAAGCCCTCTGGCTTCCAATACTCGTGGAACCAGCGCCATTCGAACAAGAGGATCATGCGCGGTTTCAAGTGCCATACGCCACAAACCATTGTGAGCTTTAAAGTCTCCATACTGATGTCCCAGAGATTTTAAATGCGATTCTAACATTGTAAAGTGATATGCTTCTTCTGCTGCTACTTTAGCCCAGTCTTGATAATAATCATCAGGCATATCACGGAACCGATACACTGCATCCAAAGCTAAATTAATTGCATTAAACTCGATATGACAAATAGAATGAATTAACGATGCATGCCCTTCCTTACTGTGAACGGAACGCTGAGTTAGTTTCTGAGGCATAACGAGTTCCACATTATCAGGAACTCCTGGCTTTTCAAGCCTTTCAGGAACAGAATCTGAATCATAACCGTATACACCATTTTGTATGTCCAGATACAATTTTTTCGTTAACTCGCATTTAGTGCTAATATCATTTTCAATTAAACACCGGTATGCCGCCTTAAACACATTTTTACTTTTCTCGAAACTGACCTGATCTTCCATTAATTCAGTGTACCAAATAACAAACAGTAATTAAAATTAATCCCAGATTAATGCCATAATAATGTCCATTACATTTGTACCGGTTGTTCCTAAACTTAGAAGATCGCCAGAAGCCGATAAAAATACTCCTGCATTAGCCTCGTTCAAACAGGATTCAAATGACACGCCCTTTCTTTCGCCACGCTCTATTGTCTTGCCATCGATAATTGCCCCGGCATCAGTAGTATTGCCGTCATTTCCATCCGTTCCGGCCAGCAACACGATAACATTTGAGCTATTTTGCAATTCTTTAGCCAAAGCCAATGCAAAACTCTGGTTTCTTCCCCCCATACCCGGATGATCCGGTAATACCATATGAGTTTCCGCCCCCCAAACATAAAGTCCTTTTTCTTGTTTTTTTAGCCATCGACCAATTCGGTGCGCTTCTCGTATTGTATTTCCGGACACAAATTCATCCATATTATGAGTCTCTGAATAACCGGTATTTTTCGCAACATTAATAATACTTTGACGTAAAACACTATTTGAAAAAACAATATCAGAAATTATTTTTTTATTTTTAATATCGGCCGTAGCAATACTCTCTGCTAATTTTATAAGTTTCTCAATCCAGTGTGGTAATTCATTAAATTTATTTTTTTTGTCTTCCGGTATTAATAATCCCGACCCGATATGAGTTACACAATCGTTCGGAACATCAGAAATATACAATGAATGAATTGTATCGCACTTAATATAATTTAATAATCTACCGGCTTTAATCCCGGAAATTTTTTTTCTTATAGTATTTACATCAATTATATTTTTATCATTTGCTAATAACCATTTATTTACTTTTGCGATATCGGTAATCGAAATAAGTGGTTTCACACGATCAGGAATATATTCAACCAGTGATGATGTACCACCCGAGATTAAAAATAAAATTGAATCCTGTTTTTGCAATTTTTTTACATACAGCACCAGCTTTTCACCGGCCAGTAAACTATTTTCATCCGGAATTGGATGACCCGCTATTATTGTTTCTATATTTGAATTTGATAAAAATTTTTCTGAGCCACACTGTATTTTTGTAATGAGTAAAGCGTCACTAAACTTACTGCCCAATGCTTTAATAGCACCGTCCAGCATGAATGGTGCAGATTTCCCAATAGCGACTACATGAATATCAGTTTGATTTGAATACATATTAACCACACGATTGTGGACTATTTGAATACTTGAGTTTTGATCTAACGCATATCGAAAAATTTTTTTAATTTTTTTCTTATGGTCTTTAATCTTATTAATCATAATGTTATAAATAACTCATAATATTCTACATAAAATAATAGTTATTAATTCAACAGTTATTATTTGATTAATCATAACGAATTGTCTATAAGTTTTAAACGCGACAAAAATTTCGTTATTCATGCTGTATAATTGGAGTTTTTATGATACCAAAACCAATATATGAACTTTTACCCATAATATATGTAGTTGGCGGAATACTGGCGATGGTGTCAGTTCAATCAATGACATCATTCATTTCCGGTTTAGCAATGGGTATTGCCGGACTTTTAGTATTGTCCATGAGAAGAAATTATCGAATTGCACAAGCAGAGAAAAAACTCAACCGAATTCCTGCTGTTCTGAATAACATTAAGCATTAGAACAAACCCTCAAATTCTGAGGTTTTTTTGTAATAAAATAATTAAGCAGCTGATATTTTTTTCAAACCACGATCCAAATCGTTTTTAATATCATTTATATTTTCCAATCCCACCGATACGCGTATCAATGAATCAGTAATTCCAGCATTCAACTTTTCCTCATCACTTAAACGGCCATGTGTTGTCGTAGCGGGATGCGTAATCGTCGTTTTAGCATCACCCAGATTTGCAGTTATTGATAATAGTTTAGTAGAGTCTATTACACTCCAGGCATCTTTTTTAGTGCCATTAACATCGAATGCGACAACACCACCAAACGCATGTTGTTGTTCAAAAGCTAGCTTATGCTGTGGGTGTGACTTTAAACCTGCATAGTATACCTGACTCACTGCACTATGATTCTCTAACCAGCTTGCTAATTCCATAGCATTCTCACTGTGAACTTTCATTCTAATCGGTAATGTTTCAAGACCTTTTAAAAACACCCAGGCGTTAAATGCACTCATGGTTGGTCCTGCAGTGCGTAATACACCAAAGATATCTTCACCAACATTTTTTTCATTTCCAATAACGGCACCCCCCATACATCGACCTTGCCCATCAATGTATTTTGTCGCCGAATGAATCACAATGTCTGCACCGAGTGCCAATGGTTGTTGTAAAATTGGCGTTGATAGACAATTATCAACGACCAGTATGCAATTGTTTTCATGAGCTAATTTTGATAATGCCTTTATATCAGCAATTTGAGCCAGAGGATTAGAAGGTGTTTCGACAAATAACAACCGAGTGGATGGCTTGATTGCTTTTCGCCAAGCATCAAGATTAATCAGTGGAACAAAATTAGTATCGATGCCAAATTTTTTCAAATATTTATTAAACAATATTACGGTAGTACCAAAAATCGCATTCGAAGAAACGATATGATCACCGGTTTGAAGTAATCCTAAGCAAGTACTCAAAATTGCCGACATACCAGAAGCAGTGGCAACACAGTGACTACCCCCTTCTAATTTTGCTAACCTTTGTTCAAATGTACGAACAGTTGGATTTGTGAAACGAGAATAAATATTTCCAGGTTGTTCGCCTTTGAAACGCGCCTCTGCTTCTGCAGCGTTCTTAAAAACATAACTGGAAGTCGGAAATATAGGTTCAGATTGTTCACCCTCATGCGTTCGCTGTTGCCCTGCTCTAACGGCTATTGTTTCCAGCTCATACTCTTCTTCATCAAACATACATTTCTCCTGATTTCCAATACTGTACATTACTCTGCACTAATAACCTAAACTTGAATCATTTGTAGCTTAATTACAGGCACAAAAAAACCCGCAACAGTGTTCACTAAAGCAGGTGTACTCACTTTAGCTGAATTTATTATGCGCCCGCAAGCTGATTCAAATCGGCGCATTGTTACTGTAAAGAAATATTAGGTTAATGTCTTCTATCTGTCAATGGAAATTTTAGAGCATTTAGTTCAGAAAATATCTCATATAGCGATAACGGATTCCAGATTACATTTATAATCACTACTGTCCCATTAACTTTGTAACGACTATAAAAGATAGGATATGGAATCGGTACAGCCTACTAAAGACCGTCTGCTTCAGGGATGAAGCAGTCGAGCGGCCATG
>JBGMRJ010000056.1:9563-19745 GCA_048061315.1 Gammaproteobacteria bacterium | reverse complement strand
TTCTCAGCCTGCAGTGATGCTAGTTTTTGAATTTGCATTTTGAGTAAATTGTTTTGATTTCGTAGCGTACCGTTTTCTTCTTGCAAGGTTCCTCTGGAAACAAAAGTATCGGAAGCCCACATGTTAATTTCTGAGGGTAAATTAACAATATATTGTAATGGGTAAACTAAAACTGTAATGGCAGTTCGGACATTGTCGACAGCACGGTATTGATGATCCATCACCATTAATGTAATAGACAACACGATGAGTAAGATTAATCGTGTTCCAATTGAGGTGCCTTGAATGAATAGAAGTTTTATCGGGATAGTCCTGTTGTATAAATTTTTAAAATTTTAGCCGCAAAGAGCGCAAAGTAAAATCAATAGAATTATATGTAAGCTAAGACTGTAAAAAAACATATGTTTTATTTAATAAAATAAATATGCTTTTGATCTTACTTTGCGCTCTTTGCGTCTTTGCGGCAAATTTAATAAATTTCCAGGATTTAATCTATTCAACACTAAAAAGATCACCACCGTGTTCATCGATCATCTCGAGTGCGCGACCACCACCACGGGCAACACAGGTTAATGGATCTTCGGCAATAATAACGGGTAGTCCGGTTTCTTCCATTAGCAAGCGATCCAGATCATCAAGCAGGGCACCGCCGCCAGTTAATACCATGCCGCGTTCTGCGATATCAGAAGCTAATTCAGGTGGCGTTTGTTCTAAAGCAGTTTTTACTGCGCTAACAATTCCTGATAATGGTTCTTGCAGTGCTTCAAGAATTTCGTTGCTGTTTAAGGTAAAACTGCGTGGAATACCTTCGGCGAGATTACGGCCACGAACTTCCATTTCTTTAAGTTCATTGCCCGGATAAGCTGTTCCGACGGTTTGTTTGATGCGCTCGGCAGTTGATTCACCGATTAAGCTGCCATAATTGCGTCGAACGTAATTAATAATCGCTTCATCAAAACGATCCCCACCAATACGTACCGAAGCCGAGTAAACAATACCACTGAGTGAAATAACAGCAACTTCGGTAGTGCCACCGCCTATATCGAGCACCATCGAGCCACTGGCTTCACTAATGGGCATTCCGGCACCAATCGCCGCTGCCATCGGTTCTTCGATAAGGAATACTTCCCGGGCACCGGCACCAGCGGCAGATTCTCGAATTGCGCGTCGCTCTACCTGGGTTGAACCACAGGGAACACAGATTAATACGCGAGGGCTAGGGCGAAAAAAGCGCGTTTCGTGCACTTTTCGGATAAAATGCTGTAACATTTTTTCAGTTATGGTGAAATCGGCAATAACTCCGTCTTTCATAGGACGAATGGCAACGATATTAGCGGGAGTACGACCTAACATTTGCTTGGCTTCGGTACCCACTGCGGCAATGCTTTTAGGGCCACCGGGACCGCGTTCTTGTCGAATTGCAACAACAGAAGGTTCATTTAACACGATTCCTTCACTACGCACATATATAAGTGTGTTGGCAGTACCGAGATCAATCGAAATGTCGTTGGAAAATAGTCCTCGTAAGCGATCAAATACCATATTTTGTATAGTGTCCTGAATTTATTATGTAATTATAGGAAAACTCGTACTTTACTCAACTTTAACCACTTTGGGCAAGTTACGAACTATGTTAATGTTATTATTTTGCCAACTATACCCAATTAATCCGAGTTAGACTAAATAATGGAGAAAATTAATGCTATTGGACAAAACCGATATTAAAAAGATAGCTCATTTAGCCCGTCTTGGCATTGATGATGCGGATATCCCGGAATATGCCGAAAATCTATCAAATATATTAAATCTGGTCGAACAGATGAATGCTGTTGATGACAGCAATGTTACACCAATGGCACATCCGATGGATGCCGGACAACGATTGCGCGAAGACATTATTACCGAAACCGACCAGCACGAAAAATTTCAGGCCATTGCACCGAATGTTGTAGACGGATTATATCTGGTACCCAAGGTTATCGAATAAATTTGAATTTGCTTCTTGCCTATTCCCTCTCATTAAAGGTGTTCTAAAGTGCGCGAGGATCAAAAACTGCAATAAATATTTAAAATTAAAACGGAACAAAAATGCACACCAAAACAATCGCAGAGCTCAGCAAAATGCTCGAAACCAAACAATGCTCCAGTGAAGAGCTAACACAAGCCTCACTCGCTCGAATAAAACAGTTCGACTCGGAATTAAATACCATGATTACCGTCACCGAAGAACTGGCAATACAACAAGCCAAAGCAGCAGATAAATTACGTGCCAGTGGCAAAGCAACTGCTTTAACAGGAATTCCACTTGCCCAAAAAGATATCTTCTGCACCGAGGGTGTTAAAACCAGTTGTGGATCAAAAATGCTCGATAATTTTATTTCACCCTACGATGCCAATGTGATTTCCAATTTTAAACAAGCCGGTGCCGTCATGGTGGGTAAAACCAATATGGATGAATTCGCCATGGGTTCATCGAATGAAACCAGTTTTTATGGTGCGGTTAAAAATCCCTGGAATAATGACACTGTCCCTGGTGGATCATCGGGTGGCTCGGCTGCATCGGTTGCCGCACGACTGGTACCGGGTTCAACTGGAACTGATACTGGTGGTTCCATTCGTCAACCCGCATCGTTATGCGGTATCACTGGTTTAAAACCCACTTACGGTCGAGTGTCGCGTTACGGTATGATTGCGTTTGCTTCAAGTCTGGATCAAGCTGGGCCAATGACGCAAACTGCAGAAGATGCTGCGATGTTATTAAATGTCATGGCCGGATTTGATGAACGTGATTCAACTTGTATCGACAAAGATGTACCGGATTATACCGCTAACTTAAAAGACAAGATTAAAGGTCTTAAGATAGGTTTACCAAAAGAATATTTTGACGATGGTCTCGATGCCGATGTTGCAAAAGTAGTTCAAACCGCATTAGATGAATATAAAAAATTAGGTGCCGAGTTTGTTGATATCAGTTTACCCAATACACATTTAGCCGTACCGGCTTATTATGTTGTTGCACCCGCTGAGTGTTCATCCAATTTATCACGCTTCGATGGTGTGCGTTATGGTTATCGTTGTGACAGTCCAAAGGATCTGGAAGATCTTTATACCCGCTCACGCGGTGAAGGATTTGGTCCGGAAGTAAAGCGTCGCATCATGATTGGCGCGTATGCATTATCATCCGGTTATTACGACGCATACTATATAAAAGCACAAAAGATGCGGCGCTTGATTAGTGACGATTTTACCAAAGTTTATGAGACGGTGGATGTCGTCATGGGGCCAACCACACCCACCACGGCATTTAAGCTGGGTGAGAAATCCGACCCGGTATCGATGTATTTATCCGATATCTATACTATCGCGGCTAACCTTGCAGGTTTACCCGGCATATCGATACCCGCGGGCTTTAGCAATAACATGCCGGTAGGCTTGCAAATCATCGGAAATTATTTTGAAGAATCTAAAATTTTAAACGTAGCGCATCAATACCAGCAACAAACAGAATGGCATAAAGCATTGCCAGAAAATTTTAAGTAACGTTTAAATCGATAAATAAATTTAGGTAACTATAATGGAATGGGAAACAGTTCTTGGTTTAGAGATTCATACTCAACTAGCAACCAAAACAAAAATATTTTCAGGTGCCGCAACGCAATACGGCGCGCAACCTAATACGCAAGCCTGCGCGGTTGATATTGCCTTACCGGGAATTTTACCCGTGTTAAATCATTCGGTATTAAACATGGCCATAAAATTTGGTTTGGCAATTGATGCCTACATAGAAAAAAAATCGGTATTCGCCCGCAAAAATTATTTTTATCCCGATTTACCCAAAGGCTACCAAATCAGTCAAATGGATTTACCGATTGTCGGTAAAGGCCAGGTTGAAATTGAATTAGACGATGGCACAACTAAAACAGTGGGTGTTACTCGTGCGCATTTAGAAGAAGATGCCGGTAAATCGTTACATAAAGATTATCAAGGAATGACCGGTATTGATTTAAACCGCGCTGGCACACCGTTGTTAGAAATTGTGTCCGAGCCCGATATGCGCTCGGCCGAACAAGCAGTAGCGTATATGAAAAAAATTCATTCAATCGTACGTTACCTTGAAATTAGTGATGGCAACATGGCTGAAGGATCTTTTCGATGTGATGTTAATGTCTCAGTTCGACCAAAAGGGCAGCAAGAGTACGGCACACGGGCTGAATTAAAAAATATTAATTCCTTTAAGTTTGTCGAAAAAGCCATCGCGGTAGAAGTTGAACGGCAAATTGATATATTGGAATCCGGTGGCACAATTAAACAGGAAACCCGTTTGTACGATGCCAATAAAAATGAAACCCGTCCAATGCGCTCTAAAGAAGAAGCCATGGATTATCGCTATTTTCCTGATCCGGATTTATTACCCGTGTTAGTGGATGAAGCAACAATTGAATCGATTCGAAAAACATTGCCTGAGCTTCCTGATGCCAAGCGTATTCGTTTTGAAACTGAATTTTCTTTATCACTTTACGATGCCAACATCTTAACGCTAAGTCGAGATGTCGCCGATTATTTCGAGGAAGTTGCCAGCAAGACAAAAGATGCAAAATTATCCGTAAACTGGATTAACGGTGAATTATCAGGAATATTAAATAAAGAAAATAAATCCATTACTGAAAGTCCTGTTTCGGCAGAAATGCTGGCAGGGTTAATCAATAGAATTAAAGACAATACTATCTCCGGTAAAATCGCCAAAGAAGTTTTTGCAGCCATGTGGGCGAGTGAAGGTGATGCCGACAAAATTATTGAGAGTAAAGGTTTAAAACAAATCACCGATACCGGAGCAATTGAAACCATTGTTGATGAAATCATTGCTGCAAACCCGGAACAAGTTGAGCAATACAAAGCAGGTAAAGGTAAAGTATTAGGATTTTTTGTCGGTCAGGCAATGAAAGCATCTAAAGGCAAGGCAAATCCGGCACAGTTAAACGAATTGCTGAAGTCCAAATTAGATGCATAATTTATAAGCTATTTAATATAATTAATATTGAAATCATCATTTAAATAGCTAATCTTAAATTATATGTCCGATTCTTTACAACGTTTCATATTTGAAAATGCCGATATCCGGGGTGAAATCGTAAAACTCGATGCCACCTGGCAAGCTATTTTGGCGCGTCATGATTATCCTGAACCCGTACAAACCCTGTTAGGCGAAATGATGGTTGCTGCGGCGTTATTATCGGCAACTTTAAAATTCAATGGTAAGTTAATAGTTCAAATTCAGGGTGGTCACCCAATTAAATTAATGGTTGTTGAATGCGATAGCAATAATCACCTTCGTGCTGTTGCACAATATGATGACGATATTAACGATGTAACTACTTTATCAGAACTGGTTGGTAATGGCAGACTGGTATTAACTCTCGAACCCGCTGAAGGTGCAGAACGTTATCAAAGCATTGTTGAAATTAGTGGTGAAACATTAGCAGATGCTATAACAGATTATCTGATTCGTTCGGAGCAACTTGAAACGAATTTATGGTTAGCGGCAAATTCAAAATTTGCAGCCGGATTATTAATTCAAAAATTACCGAAAGATTCTAATAAGCAAGCAACAGAAGCTCACGATCAAGATGCCTGGAATCGTATACAACATTTATCATCAACCATAACCAATGATGAATTATTAAATATTACTGATGAAGAAATTATTCACCGACTTTATCACGAAGAAGATGTTCGGGTTTTCGAAAAAGAACCAATTTCGTTTCGTTGCAACTGTTCACGTGAGAGAGTTAGCAATATGCTACGAAGTCTGGGGAGTAAAGAAGTTGTCGATATTATTGAAGATCAAAAAATCATTGAGGTGGCCTGTGAATTTTGTAATCAAAAATACGAATTCGATTCTATTGATGCAGAGCAATTATTTGCATCGGAGATAACACACCAGACACCACCAACAAAACAATAATTTTTTTAGTGTTATTAGTCACATTCGATTACGTCTAAATATATTTCACTTAATGTTTTTATTTTCAAACCTTTCTTAATATTATCTTAAATTATAACTGTGTCGGCATTAATTTTTGGGTAGAATGTATATTATACATACACACAAAATTTAACATAATTCATATCCGATACAGGAGTTCAAAATGCCAGGGAAGCCGCGCTTTTTCTCACAAATCTATAAAATTTCTACTAGTATAAAAATTTTATTTCTCGGTTTAACAAGCTTATTGTTAATATCATGTGGCGGCGGTGGTGGTGGTTCTGTTCCGACACCTCCTGCTCCACCAACCAATATTCTGGCAACGGCAAGTTATGCCAACACCACTTGTGCGATTAAAGCAGTGAGTGATGCAGCTAAGGGCACACTAACGTGTTGGGGGCAAATGCCTGATATGAAGGTAACAGGTGATTCTATAAATAAGAAAGCAAAAAGAACTTTTCGAACTCAAGCTACACCACAAACAATGTCACCTGATGCAACGTGGACCGATGTAGCAATTGGTCGAGATCATATATGTGGAATCAATAGTACTAAAACGGGTGAACGTTTGTTTTGTATGGGATGGAATTATAATGGTCAGTTTGGATTTCCTCGAATTAAAATTGAAGGTGATAAATATAATACAGAAAATTTTCATTCTACAATGATTCAGATTAGTAAAATTACAAGTTGGAAAAAATTATCAGCAGCTTATGATCATACATGTGGAATTTACGGTAATGATCAATTGAAATGCTGGGGAGCAAATAGATTTGGTGTAATTGCACAAAATAGTGTTGATCCAAACGATGCGAGTATCTATATCTATTCAGATTTGGATACTGTAAAAAATGTGCTTGAAAGTACAAGCACAGAAGCTGTTGGAGCATGGTTAAAGGTTAGCACGAATGATTATCATACTTGTGCAATTAAATCCGATAACTCATTGTGGTGCTGGGGTCGAAATAGTTATGATCAATTAGGGTTAGTCGCTGGGGCAACACCGTCGAGTGCGCCAAATGATTTTAAACAATTTGTTACTCAAGTAGCTACTCCTGTGAATGGATTTAATCCAACTTCTGATAGTTGGATTGAAGTTGCGGCAGGGTTTGAACATACATGTGCTATATCGGTAACTAAAAATGGTGCTAATGTTCCAAATAAAGGCAAGCTTTGGTGTTGGGGGGGGAATTATTATGATGAGTCAGCGAAAAAATTAGGATCTACAATAATTTTACCTGATGCAACAACCGTTGATACAAATGTTAATTGGATAAAAGTATCATCTGGTCGTGCGCAATCGTGTGCGCTTAATGATTTGGGTAATGTATATTGTTGGGGTTTTTATGCTGCTGTACCATTTTCTCCTAATACTTATTCAATTACTGCTGTTGCTGGACGAAACGAAAACTGGTCTTCGGTAGTCACGGGTTACAGTCATGGATGTGGAGTAAAGACATTGGTTAATTCTGAAAATAAAGAAAGTAAATTGCTTTGTTGGGGGCAACAACAGTTTTCCCAACTTGGTACTGGATTTTCTTATAATAGCTACATTCCAAACCAGATTTTAAATGATAGTGAACCACTTGCCGATCCAGACGTTTGGAAACAAATTGATACTGGTGCCTATCATACTTGCGCTATTAAGAACGATAACAGTTTATGGTGTTGGGGGTATAATTTTAACGGACGAATAGGAATTGGTAATAGATTACCAAATTCTAAATTAACACTAGTGTCTGATACTAATGATTGGCAGCAGGTAGAAAGTTATTTTAGAACCACATGTGCTCGAAAAACCGATAGCACACTTTGGTGTTGGGGGCGCAATTCCAATGGGCAAATAGGTGATGATACAATTTTAAATTCCACAACACCAATACAAACCTCTGGAGCAACTGTTGAAAATGATTGGAGTTATTTAACTGTCGGGAAGTATTTTAGTTGTGGACAAAAAACTGACAAAACATTGTGGTGTTGGGGGCAAAACTCATATGGTCAATTGGGTTTATCCGCTTCACTAGTTGCAGTAAAAGGAAAACAAAAAATAACTCGAGTATGGCAAAGTGGAAAAATATTTTCAGGTTATCATTCTATCTGTGCTATTGAAGATGGTACTGGGGATTTATATTGCTGGGGGCGTAATGATGGTCAAATTATTCAAAATAATACTACAGCATCATTTAATATACCGACCAAGATACCGGTTCCTGAGACAGGTACAAAATGGATTGCAGCAGAAGTTGGAAGAAAGTATATCTGTGCATTAGCTGGAACAAGTTCTAATACAACAAAAGGCGCACTTTGGTGTTGGGGTGAAAATATTCAAGGAACATTAGGAAATAAGCTACATCATGAAAATATTGGTGTAGGAACTCCTCCTGGGCTAAATTATATTCCTGTTACAGCACCATTTAATGTAAATACTCCGGGAACTGCAGCTGGAACCAGTACCATGTGGAAACAAGTTACTGCACATGATGAAAATGTTTGCGCAATAAAATCTGATGGCACACTTTGGTGTTGGGGCTACAATTATTATGGTGAACATGGTACGGGTAATAAAGTTTTGTCAGCTGCACCTGTTCAAGAAGCCACTAAATCCAATAATTGGGTAATGGTTAAAAATGGTAGAAATCATACTTGTGGTTTGCAATCACAGGCAGGTAAAACGGATTATTCATTATGGTGCTGGGGTGGTCGTCCTTTTGAAAGACAAATTGGAGATTTGAATTTAGTTGATTTACAACCAAAATTAGTACAATAAGTTAATTTATATAAAAAACCTCCAAAATAAAATTCTGGAGGTTTTTTATTAAAATTTTATTACTCCGTTAAAAATATATCTTCATAACTGGCATAAACGGAAGTGAAAAACAATGAAGCTAAAATAAAGAGTTCAGCAGTACCGACGAGTATCATCAATAAGAGAATCAGAGGATTAGATTCAATTCCAGTATCTCCTATGAAACTAATCAGTATAAAAATTGGAATAGCTGCAATTACATAAACAAGTAGATAAACTAAACTGTAAATTAAATAAGGCATCACATTTTTTAAACATCCCATAAAGCTAAGTTTTAGTGATGCAAATATATCGACATCATGAAAAATAACCAATGCTGGAGCGAACCAGAAAGCCATTGTGATAGGAATGATGAACAATGTTGCTATTAATATAACCAGTATAAATTGCAGCGCATCGTTTTGTGAAAATGAGTTATTCTCCAGCATTGTTATAAAATTTTCAACACTTCCAATATTTCCCAGCAAAATAACCACTGCAATGATTCCAATAATCATAAACAACACTATCATAACGCCTAGATTTAAAGCGCCAAGCCCGGCGAGTTTACCGCCATTTAGAGAAAACCCCTGGAATAATTGTTTTACCTGAAATGTTTGTTGTTCTTTGTTTTCGCGGGCACATAGCATTAACCCGGCCAGAAAAATAGGTGCAATGATTGAACTGATAATGGATACAAACGGTAACATCGATAAGGTACCAAGCATTGCTAAATATAAAAATACAACCAGTGACCAGGTAAAAGGACTAATCATAAAATTTCGAAAACCGTCAATAACCCAGATTGCACCATTTTGCATGGGCACTGTATGACAGGTGACATTATTATTTAATGCATTGGTTTGGCTATTAATTTGTTTTGCGGTGACGTCGGATTCAGGTGTCTGGAAAGGATTTGATTCAGTCATGTTTTTGATTACCTATTTGTCTCTGTCTACATCAGTGTAGCGTAAGATTGATAAAGTGAAATACATTAATTGCAAATTTTACAAGCGGGATCTTTCTTTAGTTTAATATTGCGCCATTCCATTGTTGCGGCATCGAGAATTAATACTCGCGAGTCTAATGTGTTACCGATGCCAGTTAACACTTTGATAGCTTCGGTTGCCTGGATACAACCGATAATACCAACAACCGGTGCTAAAATACCATTTTCACTACAACGTTCTTCACTATCGCCATTGTCTTTATACAGGCACTGGTAACAGGGACTGGATTGATGCTGGTTAAAAACACTAACCTGGCCATCGAGTCGAATAGCGGCACCCGATACTAATGGGGTGGATTCTGTTACACAACAACGATTAATCATAAAGCGGGTCGAAAAATTATCGGTGCAATCGAGCACAACATCGGCAGTTGATATTAATTGCTGTAACTCGCTTTCTTCAAG
>JBGMRJ010000056.1:0-9463 GCA_048061315.1 Gammaproteobacteria bacterium | reverse complement strand
GATGATAATAATTTTTCTTGTCCCGCAATATCGCACTGGGGTAATAAAATGTGCCGGCTGTAGCGGAGTAGTTGTGCGTCGTTCATTGAATGTTTTATATTTTATTAAAACCATTCCTTCTGCTTCAGGGCGAAGGCCAGGATGAGAGGATAACTAAGAGTGTTATAACGCTTATCGTGATCCCCTCACCCCAGCCCTCTCCCGGAGGGAGAGGGTGTTAAGATTAGTATTGAGCCACTGTAATTCTCGGATGTCCACTTAAATCTTTTAGTGTTGATATATTTCGATAATTATAATCGCTAAAAATTTGTTGCACTTGTTCGTGTTGCTCAAAACCATGCTCGAGTAATAACCAAGCTTCTGAATGCAGATATAATCCAGCATTTTTAATGATTAATCGAATATCGTCTAGGCCATCTGCACCTGAGGCTAATGCCGATACGGGTTCAAAACGAACATCGCCTTGTGATAATAACGGGTCTTGATTTGAAACATAAGGTGGATTGGATATTATGACATTAAATTTATGCCCGGTTAATTTCTCAAACCAATCGCTCTGCACAAAAGTTATATTTTTAATATTATTACTAACAGCATTTTCTGTGGCGACATCGAGTGCTTTTTTTGAATTATCAGTGGCTGTTATCTGGCATTGTTGGCGTTCTGATGCAATTGCTAATGCTATGGCACCACTACCCGTGCCGAGATCGGCAATTTGCCATTGTTGATTTTTTGGTATTAGCATTAATGCCTGTTCAACTAACAGTTCGGTTTCGGGCCGTGGTATCAGGGTGTCAGTTGATAGCGTAAAATTTAAAGACCAAAATTCTTTGTTCCCCACTATGTAGGCTATTGGAAGGCCGGTTTTTCTGTTATCGATGAGCGTTTTAAAGCGTTGTTGCTGTTCTGATGTTAGTTTCTTTTCTGGCCAGGTGTAGAGATAGCTGCGGTCTTTATTTAAGGTGTGTGCCAGTAATACTTCAGAATCGATTTTAGCACTGTCGAATAATGCAGACAGTTCCTGCGTAGCCCAGTTAAGCGTTGCTAGTAACTCCATGGCGGTGTGTTAATCACTCATCGCCGCTAATTGATCCATTTGATGTTCACTAATGAGTGGTTCAATTAATTCCGCTAACTTTCCTTCCATCACTTCATCGAGTTTATAAAGTGTTAAATTGATTCGATGATCGGTAACTCGGCCTTGAGAATAATTGTAGGTTCGAATGCGTTCAGAACGATCGCCACTGCCGACTAATGATTTACGGGTATCGGCCTGTTCTTTATCTTGTTTTTCCTGTTCGGCACTTTGTAATTTTGCTTGTAAGACCGACATCGCGCGGGCGCGGTTTTTATGCTGTGAACGTTCATCCTGACATTCAACCACCACACCGGTTGGTAAATGGGTTAAGCGTATTGCTGAATCGGTTTTATTAACGTGCTGGCCGCCGGCACCGGAAGCACGAAAGGTATCGACTTTTAAATCAGCAGGATTGATTTCAATGGCTTCTATCTCATCCACTTCGGGCATAATGGCGACTGTGCATGCCGAGGTGTGCACCCGGCCTTGAGATTCGGTTTCGGGAACACGTTGTACCCGGTGACCGCCAGACTCAAATTTTAATTGTGAATAGACATTTTGGCCACTGACACGTGCGACTATTTCTTTGTAACCCCCGTGTTCGCCGATGTTTTGGCTCATGACTTCCATCTGCCATTTTTTAGCTTCTGCAAATTTTGAATACATGCGAAATAAATTTCCGGCAAACAAAGCAGCTTCATCACCACCGGCACCAGCCCGAATTTCAATGAAGGTATTCTTGGTGTCATTCGGATCGACCGGAAGTAATAATTTTTGTAAATCTAGCTCGAGTGATTCTTGTTGTGCTTTTGCGTCTTTTAATTCTTCTTGTGCTAATGCATGCAGTTCCTTGTCTTTTTCCTGCAGCATGAGATTGGCATCTTCAATAGTGATTAATGTTTTGTTGTATAAATTAAAACAATCAACCACGGGTGTTACCTGGGCATGTTCTTGTGATAAGGCTCTAAATTTATTTTGGTCGGCTATTGTATCCGGATCTGATAATAAGGCGTTAATTTCTTCCAGGCGCTCGGCAAGACCTTCTAATTTTCGAACTAGAGATTCTTTCATTTAGTGTTACTCGTTTAAATCGTCTTTTATATCCAGCAATTCATGAGCAATTTTAATAAAGTCTTTTCGACCTTCATAGGCAGCTTGATGAATTTGGACAGTAGGGGCATGAATTAATTTGTTGGTTAGTTTTCGGGATAATTCCTTGATTACAGTGTCTGCATCTTTACCAGCCGCAATTTGCTTTATAGCGTTGGCTGTTAAGTCATCGCGATATTGATCTGCTCGAGCACGGTAGCTTCGAATGGTGCTAACCGATTCAAGTGAACGAAGCCACTTCATGTAGTGCAATACCTGATTCTCAATAATTTCCTCAGCTTGCAGTGCCGCTTCCTGACGCGAGCGTTGGTTTTCTTCGATAACTTCGGTTAAGTCATCAACGGTGTATAAATAAATATCTTTTAATTCTGCAACTTCAGGTTCAATGTCGCGTGGTACGGCAATATCAACCATAAACATGGGTTTGTGTTTTCGTTTTTTCATCGCACGTTCAACAGCACCTTTTCCCAGGATTGGCAGTTGACTGGCGGTGGATGAAATAATGATGTCGGCATCTGGTAGGTGGTCTGGCACATCAGCAATCGCAATTCCGGTACCATTAAATTGTCGTGCAAGCGTTTGAGCGCGTTCGAGGGTTCGATTTGCAATGATGATATTATTGATACCCTGTTCTTTTAAATGGCGGGCAACTAATTCTATTGTTTCACCCGCACCAATCAATAAGGCTGTGTGGTCATTTAAATTTGAAAATATTTGTTTAGCCAGACTTACCGCGGCAAAAGCAACAGACACCGCACTGGAGCCGATTGCAGTGTCGGTACGTACCTGCTTTGCAACCAGGAAAGTATGCTGAAATAACTGGTTTAGTAAACTGCCGATGGTTCCGGCATCATTCGCTTGAACATAAGCTGTTTTTACTTGTCCTAGTATTTGAGGTTCCCCTAAAACGAGTGAGTCTAGTCCACTGGCAACACGTAAAATGTGGCGTACGGCTGCTTGATCGGGGTGATTATAAACATAGGGTTTTAACAGGTCATGTTCGATACCGTGGTATTTTCCGAACCAGTAGAGCACCGATTCAATATCTGGAAATTCCAGTTCGCATATGAGTTCGGTACGGTTACAGGTCGAAATGATTGCCGCTTCGGTAACGGGTGAATTTTGGGTTAAATCAGTTAACGCAGTGGCAACTTTCTCAGGTGCAAAAGCCACTTTTTCCCGGATAGCGATCGGGGCTGTTTTATGATTTATTCCAAATGCTAGTAATGTCACAGTAAATACCTTACTTAAATTCCTATAATCCCTATTAATTTAGGCGTGTACCTCAATATTATAATAGGAATGCACATTATAAAGGTAATTTTCAGAAAAGTTGGTTATAGTTAATAAATACAGTGAAAAATCAGATTAAAATAGAAATAGAGTGGTTACATGAAGCAATTTACTAGAAAAATTCCCCAAAATATCGCAATTGTGTTGATTTTAAGCATAGTGAACAGTGCTTGTACAACGACAGAGTCAGTTACGAGCACGAAACACGCTGAAAAGCCGAATAAAACAACACAGGCGAAAGCTAAACCAGCGTTCCCGGCTAAAACCAATAATCTTGATAAATTAACCAAATCAAAGAAAAGTCTCGATTCAAATGCTGAAAAGGCTCTTAGCAAAGTGATGCCCAAGCAATCGCCTAAATTAAGCGCAGAACTGCTTTTTAGATTAATAACAGCTGAGGTAGCCGGACAACGGGGTAATCTTGATGTTGCAGTTCAGCAATATAATAAAGCGGCTTTATTATCAAATGATCCTAAAATCGCTGAACGGGCCACCCAGATAGCGATATTTTCTCGTGACAATGAAAGTGCGCTTAAAATAGCAGAACACTGGGTAAAAATTGAGCCTGAAAATCCTGAAGTGCATAAAGTTCTTGGTAGTATGTACTTACGCCAGGGAAAGGTGGATTTGGCAATAACACACTTTGAAAAAGTCATACTCGCGACAAATGATAATAAGCAGCAAGGGTTCTTATTAATTACCTCATTACTCAGTAAAGAGCGAGACAAGGCAACAGCCCTGGAAGTTATGAGAAAATTGGTTGAGCCACGGCCTCAGAATCCTTATGCACAATTTGCTTATGCTCAATTATCTGCTTTAGTGGGTGAACTCGAAACTGCCGTGTTGGCATTAAATAATGTGATTGAATTAAAACCGCAATGGACTAAAGCGCATATTCTTCGAAGTAATATTTTATTTCGGCAAAAGAAAGAAATTAAAGCTTTGGGTTTATTGGTTGAAGCGCTTGATGAAACACCCTCTAATACCGATTTACGAATGTATTATGCCCGTAAACTGGTCGACGATAAACGTCTTAACGATGCAAAAAAACAATTTGAACTGGTTCTTGACGATCAGGAAGATAATGTTGATGCAACTTTTGCAGTAGCGTTGCTGGCGTTACGCGCAGGTGATTTGGATTATGCTGAAGTCCATTTTTTGAAATTAGTTGAACGGCATAGACGTGAAGATGAAGCTAATTATTACTTAGGGCAAATTGCCGAACACCGGGAAAATTTTAGTGAAGCACGTCGTTGGTATAGTGTCATTGAAAACGGCCATTATTATATTGATGCTAAAATCAAATTAGCACTGATAATTTCACGTGAAGACGGTGTTGCCGAGGCAAGAAAATTTTTAAAAGATTTACAAACGCAATCAGTTGAACAGGAATTACGAATCCTGGTGGCTGAAGGGGAGATATTACGCAGCAAAAAAATGTATGGCGAGGCGTTTAATCATTACACGGAATCGTTAGCATCACTGCCAGATAATACTCAGCTCTTGTATGCGCGAGCCTTAATGGCAGACAAGCTAAATCGGCTGGATGTTGCTGAAGATGATTTAAAAAATATATTGGCTAAAGAGCCTAATAATGCTCAGGCATTAAATGCTCTCGGTTATACTTTGGCAGACCGAACCGATCGTTATGCTGAAGCCTTAGAGTATATTGAACGTGCCCATCGACTACGCCCTAATGATGCCGCTATTAAAGACAGTTTAGGCTGGATTCAATACCGTCTAGGCAATACTGAAGAAGCCATTAAATATTTGAAAGCCGCATTTGCAATAATGAAAGATCCTGAGATTGCCGCCCATCTGGGGGAAGTGTTATGGGTAATGGGTGAACGAGAATCGGCAAAAGAATTGTGGGAAGAGGCTTTAAAAGCAACACCCGATCATGAATTATTATTACACGTGATCGAACGATTTAATAAATGAAATTAGCACGATGCGCGGTTTACTACATCGCTGCATTTCATTTAGTCTTATTATCTGCATGTACTACAGTTAATAAACCCACTCCGGTAGACGATCCGGAACTGGAGTGGGCTGTGCGTCAAACACAATTAAATAAAATTTCCCAATGGAAAATCAATGGCCGTCTGGCAATTACGAATGAAGCCGAAGTATGGCATTTATCGGTAATCTGGAATCAGCAGGATCAACGTTATAAGATACACCTGAGTGGTCCATTTGGTGCTGGCGCAGTGCAACTAACCGGTGATCAAACCGGTGTCATGATTAAATCAGACGGTGAAACAACTCATGCTAATAATGCGGAGCAATTGTTACTAGAGAAAACGGGTGTGCAAATTCCGGTTAAGGATTTATTTTACTGGGTTCGAGGTTTACCTAATCCTGAGTCAAATAACACTAATATTAAACTGGATCCTTATGGACGCTTAAATACACTATCGCAAAATAACTGGAAAATTCGTTTTAAGCGTTACAATACAACCGGGACTATTGATCTACCATCAAAAATATTTATTAAACGGGAATCACTTGATATTCGATTTGTGATTGAAGAGTGGTCATTTTCCAGTTAACGAGTTCACGCCAGTTTTGAGTTTTTATCTAATAATTCATCTTTGTATATTGTAAAGTCGGTGTCATGTTTTTTTGAATAATACATTGCCAGATCCGATTTTTGCATTAACATCTCATTATTAAACCCGTGTTTTGGATAAATCGAAACACCAATGCTGGTTCCTATTTGTATTTTATGATCATTGATGTAAAAAGGTTCTTCCAGTCTTGAGTTGATTTTGTTGGCAAGCTCTCTTATTGCGCTATCATCAATATTCAACATTAAAATTGAAAATTCATCACCGCCAATTCTGGCGATTGAATCAGTTTTTCTTAAAATTGCTTTTAGACGGGCAGCAACCTGGATTAATACTTCATCACCAATTTTGTGGCCTAGTGTATCGTTAACTTCTTTAAACTTATTTAAATCGAGCATGAACAAGGCAAATGAATTTTTGTAACGTTGGTAATTATTGATGGCAACAGTAATTCGATCAAATAATAGAATTCGATTTGGTAAGGACGTTAAGCTATCGTGCAATGCTATGTATTCCAGTTTTTCTTCGCGCGTTTTAATTTGTGACTGCATTTCACTGAAGGCTGATAAGAAGTCATTCATTTCAATACTGGTACTTTGAATTTTTTTATCAGAGATATTGATATCTTCTTCGTTAGCAATACTTTTGGCTAAATTGGATATTGGTTTTAATAAAATTTTGTCAATAACAAAATAGATAAATGATAAAACGCTAATGAAAACAACTATTATAATCCATAAATAATTTGAAATAGTATCAGAAATACGTTGCTGGTTTTTAATATCATTAACCGAGGATAAGTTGAGTGAAATTTCAATTTGACTTAAGTCGTAATAGATTTCATCATAAATTGGATTTACTCTATTCAAAATAATCTCAATATCCGAACGCCATTTACCGGTTAATTGAATTAATTTAACTTCGTTGAAAACTTCAATCCAGCGTTGAGAGACTTTTTTCATGGTTTCAATAGCAAATTTAGATTGAAGTCCTAAATCTTTATTAGTTAGGTGGGCATTAAATTTGGTGTTAAGTGAATTCACAATGTCATTACTGTAAACATTAATGTTTTGCACTGTCGTTGCAGATATCGTTTTATTAAGCGATCCCATTTGATAAATTATATAAAGTCGATATGCGAGGATAAGTCGACGCCATTTATCCCGGATTAAAATAAAATCATCATAGAGTTCTATATCGAATGGATCTGTTTCTCTTATTTCATCTATTGCCAGATTAGTTTCTTCTATAAATTTTGATTGTGCGGAAAACATTTTTTGTTCTGCAATTGCAATTGCAGGAAAGACTTTAGTAGTTTTAAGCCTCATGTCCATTAATGTATTGGCGACTATTGATAATGCGTTCATTTTTTCCTGTATATCAATAATTTCATTCTCAAGGGCATTGTCTGCAATCCATGAATTATTTGAAATACGGGTAGTAATTTTCAACGCTGTTTTTACTTCAATTAAAAACTGGTGCCGATACTGGTTTGATGGTGATAATAAAAATAAATTTAACAACTGATTTGCTTTATCAATATGGTTGTGAAGTGAGTGTATTGACCTGGACATACTGACACGTAAACTACTATTGTCTACAGCTTTATCACTGATGTGTTGGATATACTGGTTTGTGAACAAACTGACGGCAAGTAATATTACAGTAGTAATAATGACAAAAATCAGATATTGATGGCGTAAATTATAGGTGAATGACATTTCGTGACAAAATCTTAATACGTATTAATAGACTCAGTATAGATGTTAATATTAAAAACCACAGAAATTCAATGAAATAACTTATATAATAATGCTGAAATGAGACAGCCTGAACATTCTAGACAGCACAATTACCGTTTTTTACTCACTTTAGTGTTTCGAATTTTGATTTTCGTGGGATTATTTTTTATTTTGCTAGCCTTTATTACCACTGTTTTTGATGGTGATAAGTCGTTGAAAACGAATAATAATCAATATTTATCCATCGAATTAACAGGTATGGAAAACGAAAAGCTAAAAAAAATTACAGTGGCATACCAACCAGTTTGGATCTATAAACGCAGTAAAGAAGAAGTTGAACAATTAGCGCTAAATACTCCATTATTATCTGATTCTGCATCGAAACTAAGCGCTCAACCAGCACACTATCGCAATCATTACCGTTCACAATTAGCACAGTATTTCGTTTTCAAACCGATGGAATCAATGCGGTCATGCCAAATTCGTTACCTGGATAATCCTGATACAAAATTGGCACAATTACTGAACGACAATAATTTAAGCTGGTTGGGTGGTTTTACCGAGTCGTGTTTTGGCTCTGTGTATGATCTTTCGGGACGGCGTTATCGTGGAACCGGTAAAGAAAATCAAAAAAATCTGCTGGTACCGGAATACACAATTCAAGAATCTTCAATAAATAATGTAAAGCAACAGGTTGATGTTATACAATTTGATTTTAAATCAATGGTATTACACTGAGAATGTTAAAAGGTATTCGAAATATTTCAATTGCAAATAGCACCATCGCAATATTGAGCTTGTTGAATTTTTATTTACCGATTACCGCCGAGGGCTGGAAGGAAATCAGTGTGGTATTAATTATTACAGCCGGGTTATTCTTATTAAGTGGTCCGGTATTATTAATTCGCATAAAACCAGTTTGGTATTCCGTTCGTGTATTGTGTTATGCCAATGCATTATTTTGTGTTTTGTACTTCATTAGTCTGATTGGTAAGGGCTATTTGTTTACATTGCCTTTTTATACCGTATTATTCGTGTTTTTCGGGTTTTATTTTATTGGTGTCCGCGGTTATTTAAGCACTAATGATGTGCGAGCAGCTTATGGCATTAAAATAGTGACAGATTAATTACCATGAAAACTGTAGACAAGCATCGAGTTTGGCAGGCACCCGCGAAATTAAACCTGTTTTTGCACATTACCGGACAACGTGAAGACGGTTATCATTTGCTGCAAACGGTATTTCAGTTTTTGGACTATGGTGATGTTCTGCAATTTGCGCTGCGTGACGATGGCCAAATTATCCGTGATACTGATCTGCCGGGGGTCGCTGAAGCTGAAGATTTAGTCGTTTGTGCTGCAAATTTACTACAACAGGAAGTTGCGACATCGTTGGGTGCCAATATTCGCGTTGATAAACGTCTGCCAATGGGCGGTGGTTTGGGTGGCGGTAGCTCCGATGCGGCTACAACACTGGTTGCATTGAATCAAATTTGGGATTGTGGTTTGTCTCGTGAGCAACTTGCCGAGCTGGGATTAACCCTTGGAGCCGATGTGCCGGTTTTCGTTCAGGGTCATGCAGCATGGGCAGAAGGGGTCGGAGAGCAGCTAAATTCGATAAATCCTGTCGAACCGTGGTTTGTGGTGCTAAATCCGGCAATTAATGTGTCTA
>JBGMRJ010000055.1:0-19803 GCA_048061315.1 Gammaproteobacteria bacterium | reverse complement strand
CGACAAAACCTAAAAATAATCAACGGCAAACGAAACCGGTTAATAATGCCATGGCCGCTGCATTTGCGAAATTAAAATAATAAATAATTAAGGTAATAACGACTCATGCGCAAATAGATCTTTAATACTCTCTCGCTCTCGAATAATATACGCTTCTTCGCCATCAACCATTATTTCCGCCACTCGTGGCCGGGAATTGTAGTTAGAGCTCATGGCAAAACCGTAGGCGCCTGAAGAGCGTACTGCTAGTACATCACCTTCTTCAATTGCCAGCTCACGATCTTTTCCGAGGAAATCACCTGTTTCGCATATTGGGCCAACAACATCATAATATTCCGGCTCGACTGAACTACTTACATTAATGGGGACAATATTATGCCATGCTGAATACAACGATGGACGAATGAGATCATTCATTGCAGCATCCACTACTGCAAAATTTTTATGCTCCGATTTTTTCAAATATTCGACTGTGGTTACCAGAATTCCGGCATTACCAGCAATTGCTCGGCCCGGTTCGATTAATATTTTAATTTGTCGCGAACCTAATTTCTCGACTAAGGCTTTGACATATTCATCCGGTAAAGGTGGGGTTTCATCATTGTAACAAATTCCTAAACCACCGCCTAAATCCAGATGTTCAATATCAATTCCATTTTTTGCTAATTTATCAACCAGTATTAACACTCTATCCAAGGCATCTAAAAATGGCGCTGTTTCGGTTAGCTGTGAGCCAATATGACAGTCAATTCCTGAAACATGAATAAATTCCATTTTAGATGCAGCGGCATAAACCGCTTCGGCAGCATTAATCTCGATACCAAACTTATTGTCTTTTAATCCGGTTGAAATATACGGATGAGTACCGGCATCAACATCCGGGTTAACTCGAATTGAAATAGTAGCAACCTTACCTAACTGGGTAGCAACTGAATTTAATCGATATAACTCTGACTCGGATTCTATGTTAAAACAATAAATTCCCACAGTTAATGCGCGATGCATTTCGATAGCAGTTTTTCCGACACCAGAAAATACAATTTTCTCAGGATCACCTCCGGCCGCAAGCACACGTTCTAACTCACCAAGCGACACAATATCAAAGCCTGAGCCTAATTTTGCCAGAGTATTCAAAATGGCTATATTTGAATTTGCTTTGGCGGCGTAACAGACTAAATGTTCATGTCCTGATAACGCATCATTAAAGGCATTCCAGTGACGCTCAAATGTCGCTCGTGAATAAATATAACAAGGCGAGCCATATTTATGAACAATTGTATTGATTGCTACATCTTCTGCATACAGTTCATTATTACGATAATTAAAATAATCCATCGGTATACTTCTTTAATTTGTTAATAGTCTTAATAAATAACGGATGTCATTATTCAGAAGACTTATCGGTCGATTTGTCCAGGTCCCCGATCTCCGGTGTCGTTACAGCTTGATTATCGGATTTTTTAGATTTATTTTTTTCAGCTGTATCTGTCGCTACTAGTTCAGGCTCAACGTTCACCGGGATATACAATGGACCTTTTTTGCCACAGGCACTTAATGTATACAGGCAGACTAAACCTAGAAACACGGTTTTTCCGATAACTTTAATTCCAATCTGTAAACTTGATATTTCCACTAAAATACCCTATTTCCTAATGAGGTTTCCAATTGCTGCATAATTGAAGCAAATTATACGGCAGTTTATCAAAAGCGCACAGTAAGCGAGACATTTTAACCTTAATTAATGAAAAATAAGACCTCCAGTCAGGATTGGCTTGATACCAAATAGTAACTAATTTATTGTAGTTCCCCAATGACATTAGAGATAATTACCATAATCACTGCCATCTTCGGAGTATTGCTGTTTATTTTAGCAATCAAACGACTCGCACGGCGAAAAATGATCACAGGAAGTTTTCAAGGACTATCGGGATTATTACTCCTAAGCCTTGCAGCCTTATCTGGTTCGACTGCATTAAATTTATATACCTATCAGCAGCTCACTCAGGAAGAATCGATAGCCGATATCCAATTTAGTATGCTTGAACCAAAATTATTTCGAGCTTTTATTACCTACCCGAATAAAGACACACAAACTTATGATCTTCGTGGCGATCAATGGCAGCTAGACGCACGTATTTTAAAATGGTCAGGCATTGCTACACTTGCCGGGATGAAAACACATTATCGATTAGAGCGAATCTCTGGCCGATACAATACTATCAAGAACGAGCGAACTGCTCCCCGAACAGTTTATCCACTCGCTTCATCAAATTTAATAACAAATTGGTCTCCCGATGTCTGGTCTTTTATTAAAGGCAATCAGGAATGGTTTCCATGGGTAGATGCCATCTATGGCAGTGCTACTTATCTACCGATGATCCACAGAGCACGTTATACTATCTATGTCAGTACATCAGGTTTGATTACCCGACCTAGCAATTCAGAGGCTGTTAATGCTGTTCAAAACTGGAAATAAGAGATATAAAAAATTTAGTAATATCAACAATACTAAAGCTTATTTTTCTTCCTGGCGTATTGGCGGTTCATAATAAAAAATGAGCATTAAATCAAATATTTTCATCTGGTTCTTCGTTGCAACCGTATTACCACTAACTGCTCTGGCACTAAGTGCTATTTACTACAGTGAATATAATTATGAAAAAACCGTTAGTAATGATATCAGTAACAGCATTAATCGATTAGCCACGGATTTATTACGAAACCATGAACGTAATCGGGAACTGGTTTTAGGCTTGGCAAATTCACCAGCCGTAAAAGAAATATTACCCAGCCTCTACTCCGCTAGTAAAAATAGAATTCACCCTGATATAAATATTCGCCGTGCACGCCTAAATCGATTTTTCGAGGGATTTCAAACTATTCTCTCGGGTGTATTTTATATAAGAGTTTTAGATAGCCGAGGAAACACCATTATAAAAGTCAGTAACCTGAAACGCAGTGCTGCTATTTATGATAATCTAAGTGGTATTCCCTATGTCGAAAGTGGCATCCCCTTACGCGCATTTAAAAAACAACTTAAAGCCATTCCTCGTAACGAGGTGAGTATGTTAATACTGCCTCACAATAAAACTATCTCAAATAAAATGAGTCTTTTACCGTTACTTGATTATATTGTGCCTTTATATCACCGTAAACGGCGCGTGGGTGCAATCACAGTAACCCTATTGGGAAACCAACTCGATAGTATTATTGATCATGCACCAAGAATATATAAAGGTGAAATTTTTTTATTTGAAAATAATCCTGATAATGAAAAACGAAATGGTATGATATTGTATGATGATAAAAATAATATTCGTTTTGTTCAGCCTAATAAAAAATTAGAATCGATTAAAGATACCTACGGTTCAGAACTGTATGCAAAGTTAATTGCTAAACCTGACGGTAAAATAATTCTTAAAAATAAATCCATAATTTATTTTACTGAACTATTTCCCTATCCTGACCAATTGATAAGTTGGGTTATGGCAACAACAGTAGAACACAATACAATCACAGCTCCGTTTAAAAATATCAAATATGGTATTTGGATATTTGTTGGTTTTGCATTACTAATAAGTCTGATTTTAGCCAATATTGCAGCACATAAAGTATCAAATCCGGTTAAAACATTGGCAAAAAATCTAACCGCTTTCGCTGATGGCAATCTGGAATACCGAGCACCAACAAATTATGATTTGGATGAAATAAAATCTCTATCCATTGCTTACAATTACCTTGCGGATAATCTTAATTCCGCGCAACACGAGCGCGATACAGCCCAAAAGATGATGTTACAAAGTGCAAAATTAGCAAGTATCGGCCAAATGGCTGCAGGCATCGGTCATGAGATTAATAATCCATTAAATAATATATTATCCTATTCAAAATTATTAAGTCGTGATATTGATAACAACGAAAATTTTAAGAATGATATTAAATCATTACGGTCTGAAGCATTACGCGCATCTAATATAGTAAAAGGCATATTAAATTTTGCCCGTCAGGTTCCACCTAATTACCAGCAATTTCAGGTAACAGCCTTTATACAAGAAACATTAAATCTGGTACAACAGACTTCAAAAAATAAAAATATATCAATTCGTTTATTAAATAGCGAAGATATTATTGCGGAAGGTGATCGTAATCAACTGCAACAAGTGCTCATCAATTTATTAATTAATGCCATACAGGCAAGTGAACGTAATGGGCAAATTGTAGTTGGTATAAAGAATCAAAATAATTCATTGATAATATCCGTGCGTGATGAAGGATCGGGTATTAACCCAAAAACACTTGACAAGATATTTGATCCCTTCTTTAGTACAAAATCTGAAGGGCAAGGTAGTGGACTGGGGTTATCCATCAGCATCGGCATTATGGAATCACATCAAGGTAAAATAATTATCACCAACAATCAGGATCGCGGTGTTACGGCTACTTTTCAAATACCATTAAGTCGATCTACAGGAAATTCATAAACGCACTATCAAGGAGTCTGACCCCATGAAAAAAATAATTTTTGTTGATGATGATATTAAGGCGGGTGAGCTGATGTTGCGGTTTAGTGAAGGTGCCGATTACGATGTCACTATTTTTCAGGATCCGGGTAAAGCCCTTAATTACTTTAAAGAAAAACAGGTTGATTTAATAATTAGTGATTTACGCATGCCAACCATGACCGGTATGGAATTATTATCTGCAGTTCGTCAGGTGGATTCTGATTTACCGTTTATCATTATTACCGGTTTTGCGAATATTGATGATGCGATTGAAGCGGTTCGGTTAGGCGCGACAGACTTTATTAAAAAGCCATTTGACATGGATGAGCTTCAGATTTTAATTAACCGAACTTTAGAGCGTGAAGCATTAGTCAATGAAAATAAAATGCTCAAACAACAATTAGGCAGTCAATCAAATAAAAATAATTTAATTGGTAATGCTCCAGCAATGCTTAAAGTGTATCAACTGATCACAAAAATTGCCGATATTCGCTGTAATGTCATTATTGAAGGTGAATCGGGAACAGGTAAAGAAGTCATGGCTCAATCGATACATTATAAGAGCCAGTATGCCGAAACACCTTTTGTTATAATCGATTGTGGCTCATTAAGTGATACGCTATTAGAGAGCGAATTATTCGGCCATGAAAAAGGTGCTTTCACCGGCGCTGTTTCAACAAAACACGGTCTGCTAGAAACGGCATCAGGCGGCTCGGTATTTCTGGATGAAATTGGAAATATCTCCGAGGCGATGCAAACGAAATTATTGCGTGTTATTCAGGAACAACAAATCACTCGTGTTGGTGGTGTGCATACCATTGCCATTGACGTTCGATTCATCGTTGCCACTAATCGAAATCTGTCTGAAATGATATCCGATGGCAGTTTTCGACATGATCTCTACCATCGTCTCAATGTTATCAATATCACTATGCCACCTTTGCGTGAACGCCGTGAGGATATTCCAGTATTGATAACACATTTTATCCAATATTTTGCAAAACACTATAATCGTCAGGTAACTGAATTTGATTCTGATTCAATGAAACAATTACGCGCTTACGATTGGCCGGGCAATGTTCGTGAGCTTCGTAATCTGGTAGAGCGCCATATCGCACTTGCTGATGAACCAGAATTACACTTGCAGGCATTAACACCCAATAAAGAATCAGATTTAATCGACTCCGATCAACCATCATTGCAGCTATTAGAAAAACGGTATATTTTAAAAACTCTGGAACGTTTTGATGGCAACCGTGAAGCTACTGCGAAAACCTTGGGCATTAATAAATCCACTCTGTGGCGAAAATTGCAAACCAACAAAACCGGTGATCCTGACGAATCCGAAGCGTAAAACTGACCAATAAAACTTTATATTTCTACTTCCCTAAATTGCACTCTATTAGTCTTTTGATCGTGCAAATTGCACGAACTAAAACTACAATTATTGCACAACACAGTACTAAGTTTATGATTTATATATAAAAACTATTGAAATATAAAGTTGGCCTAATTTCTGCTCTATTAGTAATGTAAATAATTATAATGTGAATTGAGGAGCAAGATTATGGAACGTAGAACCTTTTTAAAGGGAACACTTGCCACAAGTACAGTAGCTATTGCTGCTAGTGCTGGCATGTTAAGCCCACGTACCGTTTTAGCAGCTTGGCCAAAATCTGCATTCGAAGCAAAAAGTGTCGATGACGCTTTAAATTCTTTATTTGGAAGTTCTTCTACTTCTGCTTCGGGTGATATCAAGATTAAGGCTCCAGACATTGCTGAAAACGGCGCTGTAGTACCAATTACTATTACATCAAACATTAGTGGTATTGAATCGATTAGTATCGTCACTAAAAACAATGGTAATCCATTGGCTGGTAGCTTTAACCTGGCAAGCAATGCTAAAGGATTTATATCAACACGAATCAAGATGGGTAAAACTTCTGACGTTATGGCCGTTATTAAAGCCGGCGGAAAAAGCTATGTAGCACAGAAAAACATCAAAGTAACCATCGGTGGTTGCGGCGGCTAACCCCTAATTAAGCGAGGAAACTATAATGGCTAAAACTATACGTATACGTGCCAGCGCGAAGGGTGATATCACCACCGTGAAGGCATTAATAACACACCCAATGGAAACTGGTCGTCGTAAGAACAAGAAAACCGGCAAAAATTTTCCTGCTGAGTTCATTCAAGAAGTGAAATGTGAACATAACGGTACAGTTGTAATGAACGCAGATTGGGGACCAGCAATATCGAAAAACCCCTACCTTTCTTTCCAATTTTCTGGTGGTAAAAAAGGTGACGCGATCAAGATTAGCTGGGCTGACAATACCGGTAAAAGTGATTCGATCACTGCTAAAGTAAAATAATCAATTCCCCCTTTTGATTATTTTATAGTGAACAGGTGAAGCTTCTGTATGGGCTTCACCTTTTTTATTGCCTAAAATTACAACATTCATTCTTCAATACCAATAATACGCATTAGCGGATATCCGAACATTCTTGTGTTATTTTGATTAAACTTTACAGCTCGTTATCTGGTAAAATAATAACTCTTTAACAACAACTCTTTATGTACTTATGACAGAATCTGAATTCAACGATAAAGTAGACAGTACCTTACTGCAAATTGAAGATGCATTGGATAATTGCAATGCCGATCTCGATTATGACACCGTAGGTGGCATTCTTACTATTACGATTGAAAGTAATCAATCAAAGGTTATTATTAATAGACAATTACCATTATCGCAACTCTGGGTAGCTGCCAAATCGGGTGGTTATCATTTTAATTATGACGATGCCAATGAACAGTGGTTGAACGATAATGATCAACAGGAATTATTTCAAGCTCTAAGCAAATATTGCACTGAACAAAATGATGAGCCTGTAACCTTATCTAACAGTTAATTTAAAATAGATGACTCAAACATTATTACCCCATATTAAAACCGGATCGGATGATGCCGAATTCAGTGTTATCTGGATGCACGGTTTAGGTGCCGATGGTTATGATTTTGAACCGATTATCCCGGAATTGGGATTATCGGATAATTACAAAATCCGTTTTATCCTGCCCCATGCACCAACCCAGGCGGTAACAATTAACGGTGGTATGGAAATGCCATCCTGGTATGACATTCTGGATTCTGCCAAAATCGATGCCCAGCAAGATACAAAGGGGATCCACCAGGCCGCAGACTATATTAAAGCCTTTATCAATAACGAAATAGCCCAGGGTATTCCTGCAAAAAATATATTCTTAGTCGGGTTTTCTCAAGGTGGAGTAGTCGCTCTGCAAACAGGCTTACGCTACCCCGAAAAATTAGCCGGGATTTTAGCACTATCAACCTACCTGCCATTGCCTGATACCCTACCATCAGAATTAAACGCGGCAAATAAAGATACCCCACTAATGATGACCCATGGCTTATACGATCAGGTTATCCCAATAGCGATTGGACAACATTCTCGTGATTTAATAGAGCAAGCAGGAGTAAAAATTGAATGGCATGAGTATCCAATGGAGCATGCTGTTATCCCTGAAGAAATTGAGGATATGTCTAAGTGGTTTAAAAATATTATTAAAACCAGTTAGCGGCAAAAATAATTACTTAACCCAAACCAACAAACGATTATTCGCCGGCATTTCGTAATCTTTTTTCAAGATCATATTATTTTCATACGCTAAAAAATTTAGCTTTTCAAATTCACGAATACCACTATCAGGATCACGATTTTTTAACCAGGCATCAAAATTGCGGTTACTGTCACTGGTGTAATCACCTTTATAGTTAAACGGGCCATACAGACAAAAAATTCCACCTTTGCTGAGGGTTTTTGCTGCACCCTGCATCATGTTAACAACGCTAGGCCAATTCATTATGTGGGCTGAGTTGGCACTAAAAATAGCGCAAACAGATTCATCCAGCCATTGCTGCTGATTAACATCGATATGTTTTGGTCCTTCGATATTGCCATCAGGACAATCATTAATCCATTGACGTATAGCATCATGGTTTTCTTCTAAATCAGAAGTAATCCAGTGCAAATGATTTAATTGTGATGAGAAATAAACAGCGTGTTGTCCTGTTCCACTAGCAATTTCCAAAACGGTTTGAATATCCGCTAGCTCATCTTTTAAGACTGCCAGTATCGGTTCTTTATTTTGATCACAGGATTCAGAATAGGGTTTCATCTTGTTTGCTTTATAAAATTTAGATATTAAGAATTAATCATATTTTCCAGAACAAAATTTAAATTTTCTTCTATTTGTTTTTTATAATTTAAGTAATGTATCGTTTGTACGTTTCGTAATGAATTCCCGAGCAGTGATTTTGATATATCCACATCGGTAATATAAACCGAATATAATTTTTTACTTTTTCGGTATCGTAGTACATGTTCGATGACACTGGAATAGAGTTCTTTCCCATATTCGATGGTGGTAAATTCTTTATCACTAACATAAATACTAAAAACCGGTTTACTATTAAATACATCACCAATAACTTGTAAGCTAACATATTCATTATCATTGGCAAATCGATTTATTGATTCTTTGTGAATTGACCACACTCCGGTTCGCGTTTTGTCTATCTGGAACATTTCATGGCCTTTAACATTATAGTCAACACCAATTTCATTTGATAAAAATATCATGCGTTTATTAATTGAATCAAAAAAACGCTGATATTGATTCACAATACTGATGGCATTATGAAAATGGGTCTTATAGTGAAATAATGCACCTTTTTCGTCAAGAATATATAAAGTAACCTCTTTACCACTAACATAATAAAAGAGTTGAATGGTATCGGGTTTATTGTGTTGATATAACAAAGGTAAGACACTGTCACCCAATGTCATCTGATCAAAAATAACCGGGCTATAATATCCCAAAGCTGAATTTAATGATTGTAACAACTCATCAATGGAATCAACTCGTTCACTTTCAAAACTATCATTATTAAACTTGATTAAAAAATAACTTTTCTCAACACCCAACACAAATCGAGTATTTTTCGTACGTACATCATCATAGAAACAGGAAATAATATTATCAAACACCCCTTCTACACGACTGGCAATAGCGTTACCGCGCAATGAAGAAAAACTAACGGCGTTTATCGCTGGTGGTCGTCGACCTTGAGAAGGGGGCGACCACAAAATATATTCCCGTAAACAATCAAGCAAGCCTTGTACACCATAGTAGCGGAACGTTAAGACTTCCTGCCAGCTCGTTACGATAACCTGATCAATACTGAGTGCCAAATTTTCAGATAAACCGCCATATTGCAATGAATCAGTTCGACTACTTGCTAAATGCTCCCCACGTTTAGTTCTCGTTGCAAAAGGATCAAGTCCGACATTAATAAATGTTCCAATAGCGCGGATAGAGGATGCCTGACGGTAATCTTCAAATGATGAACCAATATGAACGATATCCTCAAACATATGTTTCATATGGTTAAAAATAGCGCGGATTTCGCGATTACTTAAGTCACTACCATCACTATACAATGCAATAATAGTTTGCTGGCTAAATATTTTATTAAAATAACACCAGGCACAGAGTTCAATTAAACTGTGCGCTATTTTTAATGGCTCATGATTTGATAAATCATTCTCAACTAAAGCGCCATGATAGGCAGTCCATTTCTCCTGATTATCTTCCGTTAGTCGCCTTGATATCGTTAAATGATCTTCATAAAGTTCTTTGGTAATTCCCTTGTAGACAATTTCAATTTTGCCTGCCTTTCTTTCAAATGCAGCATATATTTTTCGACCAAGAACATTGAGATCCGATGGTTTAATTTTTGCCATCGTTTCAGATTGTTCTCTGGCAAAATCAGATAATGCGCGGTAACTGGTGGTAAGATCGTTAATAATTTCACGACGCTCATTGCTTACTGCTCGTAAATTCCAGTTATCCTGATTATCAAGTTTATCAACGTAAGAACTGGTCCATTGCCATTTGTTAACCAGATATATCATTTTATATAATTTAAAATCGTTTTCGAGTTTTTTATTAGATGATCCTAAGCGGATATTAACTTTTAAATAAAAACTTCGTCGAATTAACTCCAGGCGTTCATGCTGATCTTTTTTAATTAAATACTTTTCAACTTTTTCAAGCATCATTAAATACGGATCAGTTTCATCTATCGTAACATCACCCTGATAGACTTTTCGTTTATACTGCATACTGAGTAAATCAATATTAGGATATTCATCAGCATAAATTTCCATTAAAATTATTTTTAAGATTGATTTATAGGGCGAATCAATTCCTTTATACAATAACCACAACGTAGCGCCATAAAATTCTTCTGCTGGAATTTTTCCTATACCACCAAAATCGATATGTTCTTTACTGTGCAGATAACGTTTTAATTTTATATCGGCAACAATATCATCGTATTGTTCTTCCTGATCCGGTGGCACCAACCACCAGATTGGGTATCGCCCTGACAGTAAAACACTGGTTCGATAAAACTCTTCGAGTAACAAAAAATGTAAGGCACTACCACTGTTTTCAATACTCAGATCATCATGATCGCCAATACGAACGCGATCCGGATCAACCAAAAATATACTGGCATCAACCCCCAACGTTTTAGCCCATTCTTCAATTGCACGGGTTTTTTCTTCTAATTCGTGAATTTGATCTAAATCCAGCGTGCTGTCATAACATACCCATATATCAAAATCACTTTTAATGGAATAAGCAATCGAGCCGGTACTGCCCATTAAATAAATCGCCTGAATTGCATAACTTCGATATGCCCGTTTTTTTAAGACGAAACTTTTATAAAACCGTTTTGCGATACTAACGGATTTTTTAGTCGGACTGTATTCCGGAATGCCACAAGGTGTTTTGCTACTGACATAACCAGCCAGAATGGGATGATTAACATGATAGAGTAGTGGCAGTAATTCTAAAAAATCTTTTTGAGATGGCCGGATGACTTCCAGGGTGCGAACATAGCGGGCTTTATTTAATGCAATAAAACGCTTTTTAATTTCTTTGAAATTATAATTATCATTTGCTGATTTTCGCGATATTGAATTTTCCACGTGGAGCCCTGATTAATTCCGTGATGAGCGGATAGTGTCGAACCATATATAAGTATCGGCCGGAATTTTGAATTCTCTACTACTAATCTATTGGTTTTATTAACTTTTTTATAATTTCGCTTTTTGATAAGTGTTTGAAAATTATCCAATATTGAGAAATGCCGCACATTTATCTTAATTTTCATAAATTACGATTCATTTTCAGCTATACCTATATTAGATATATAACCACTTCTTCACTATTGAATTAACGAGTTAAGCATGACACAAAAACTAACTGCTACTGAATTGCAAAGCATTGTGGATAACAGTCCACTGGGCGTTATTATCATTAACAACAACGGAATGATTTCGTGGTCTAACCGAAACATGTGTAATATTCTGCATTGTGATGAATCGGAACTTATCGATAAATCAATTGAGACAATCGATCCTAATCTATCAGGATTATTTACAGACGGTTCTACTCTGCATTTAAATGCCACGCCTAAACACGATGATATCTGGTTAATTAATGTTGCACATCAAGTCACCGATATTCCAGATATGGGTACCATCCATTATCTTTCCGATGTATCGTCTCTGCACAGCCTGGCATTACGCCATGAAGATCTCAAAAGTGATTTTGAAGATGTTAATGTTACTGATCCGATAACCGGTTTACCGAATCGCCGTGCGATGTATCAAACTCTCGAACCGCAGGTATCGCGCAGCCGCCGTTATGATAACCCCTTGTCCATTATTATTATGAAGCTACATGATTTAACATCCGTTGAATCTAATTATGGTGAACCCGCCACCAATAAAATGATGGTCGAAATTTCTCAAATGCTAAACGACCAATTACGCTGGGCAGATACAATCGGAAAGCTGGAAGACGATGAATTTATATTTGTTTTACCCGAAACGGATTCTGAAGCCAGTAAAAATCTTATTTCAAAAGTAGAAGATCGATTATCGGATATTACTCTTGAAGATAAAAACCTACCTAATATTATTAAAACGCGATTTGGGTATGCATCGTGGGAGAAGGGTGACGATGTGGGCTTATTAATGCGTCGAGCAAGAGAACGAATGGTGTCCTGATTCAATTTCAGTATTATAAAATCGAAATGTATTTTTTAGCGGCGGCAACAAAAACATCTGCATCTTCTGCAGGGCAAAAAATATATTCAGCTGCATAGTTAACACCCACTTCATTAAAATCTGTTATTTGTTTTAATGCATCTTTATTTTTAGTCACACCAAAGACAACATAATCAATCTCAGAAAATAATTGGCATATTGCATCTTTACGCTTAATGCGTTCCGGATCATCAGCGACAGTTAAAATTTCACAATAAACATAAGGGCGGTATTTTTTTAATGATGCTAATAATCCGCGTAATACATATATTTCAGCTTCTTCTACGTCTATCTTTATAGCTGCAATATTATCGAGTTTAAATTTTTCTATTAACTGATCACCATTCATAACCAGCGCATCAAATGAAAATTTATGACCGGACTCATTTAAATGATCTTTAATTAATGAGCCTCCTTTATCGCCTATTCGACTGGCATAAAACTGTGCGATATCATCGTTTTCGGCTAATGCAACCGGAATTAATTTTGAGTTTTTAAACTGATTTAAACGAATTAATTCATGGGTGTAGAGTAAGCATGACGGATTTGGCTCAAATCCAATGTAAGGAATGTCCTTTGATATCAGACGTAATTTAACCAGGTACAATCCCACGTTAACGCCAATATCCAGTATGGTGCCCTGTTTTGTTGCAATAAAGGCTTTTAAACAATCGCCCATCCATATTTCATCTGGCACGGTGTAACCACCGTTTTTTAAGCCATAAACTATCGGCGCAATAAGTGGCATGCCAAGGTAATTGCTTTTAACCTGTTTAAGAAATATTTTTGATACTACTGAAATAATTTCACGTTTTAATTTTAATAAGGTTCTACTCACCAAAAGTAATTTTCCTTAAATTATTATAGTCTTTTAAACGCACGTTGAATCGCGGCCTTAACCTGCTCTGGTGCTGTACCACCAACATGATTTCTGGCAGCAATTGAACCTTCCAGGGTTAGTACCTCAAATACATCATCAGAAATTATATTGGAAAATTTTTGTAATTCCTCTAACGATAATTCTGACAGATCTTTTTGTTGTTTAATTCCATAGGCAACCGATTTTCCAACAACTGAATGTGCATCTCTGAATGGCATGCCTTTTCGTACTAAATAATCCGCTAAATCAGTTGCAGTTGAATAACCCTGTGCAGCTGCAGCTCGCATGGATTCCCGATTGACTGCAATATTCGGCATCATTCCAGCATAAACTTTCAAACAAGCCTTAACGGTATCTATGGTATCAAATAAGGGTTCTTTGTCTTCCTGATTATCTTTATTGTATGCCAGTGGTTGACCTTTCATTAATGTTAATAATGCTACCAGATGTCCCTGTACTCGCCCGGTTTTACCCCGCACCAGTTCCGGTACATCAGGGTTTTTCTTTTGCGGCATAATACTCGAGCCGGTACAAAAACTATCACTGAGTTCGATGAAATTAAATTGTGCTGAACTCCATAAAATTAATTCTTCAGAATAACGCGATAAGTGCATCATTAAAATGGATGCTGCTGAGACAAATTCAATAACAAAATCGCGATCAGAAACGGCATCAAGCGAATTTTCTGCAACTGCATCGAAACCCAGTAACTCAGCGGTGTAAAGTCGATCTATTGGATAGCTGGTACCGGCTAAGGCGGCTGCGCCTAGTGGCATAATATTTACTCTGGTTTTGCAATCTTTAAATCGAGCAGTATCCCGAAATAACATTTCACACCAGGCTAATAAGTGATGGCCAAATGTAACTGGCTGTGCAGTTTGCAAATGCGTAAACCCAGGCATAATGGTTTCTGCTTCATTTTCAGCTAATAATAGAATGCCCTCTTGTAATTGAGTTAACTCCGATAAAATTGAATCGATTTCATCACGAAGATACAAGCGAAGATCAGTAGCGACTTGATCATTTCGAGATCGGCCGGTATGCAGTTTTTTACCCGTGTCACCTATTCTCTTGGTCAGGCTTGCCTCAATATTCATGTGCACGTCTTCGAGTTTGGTTGACCAGACAAATTTATCATGCTTAATATCATTGGCTATTTCTTGCAAGCCATCGATAATTTTCTGACATTCCTGCTCAGTTATTACCCCAATCTTGCTTAGCATTTTGGCATGCGCGATTGAACCGATTATATCATGACGGTATAGACGGCTATCAAAACTAACCGAGGCTGTAAATTCCTCGACAAATGCATCTGTAAGCTGGCTAAAACGTCCATCCCACAGTCGCTCGACATGATGATCTGATTTATCGTTACTGTTATCCCTACTCATGTGATTTTCTCTTATACTTTACTTTTCTGGTTATCTTACTGATTCTGAGTCAAATTTGGTGTGTACTAGTGCTCCAAAGCTCGTTTTACTGATTATACTTATAGTTCGTGATGAATAGAAGGACATAACACAATTGCAAGCATCAAACGATAAAAACGAGATTTTTCTTCCCAATTTTTGTGCCATTCGCACCATTTTTCTGGTAGTGATGATCGGACAGTTATTCGCATTTATAATGGTGTTAGTGCCGATTACGCCGAGTACTCACGACATCTGGAATAACCTCAGTCTGGTTTCACTTTTCGTACAATGGATAGGTCTCAGCAGCTGTGCGATTATTTGTATTATTCGCCCCAAACTGACTCGTTTTAGTCATTTAACGGCAAGTTTAATTGTTTACATTTTGTTACTGATTATTCTCGGATTTGTCAGCGAAGGTGCATATTGGTTGGTGTACCCAATTAATTCCTTTAATTATCCTGACTGGCACAGCACTTATATTATCCGTAATCTGACCATCGGAGCGATTATTTTTGCAATAGCATTACGGTATTTTTACGTGCAACATCAATGGGCACAAAAAATCAAGACCGAATCACACGCCCGTCTTGAAGCACTGCAATCGCGAATACGACCGCATTTTTTATTTAATAGTTTAAATACTATCGCGAGTCTAACGCGTATTGATCCAGAACGTGCCGAAACTGCAACTGAAGATCTGGCCGATCTGTTTCGTGCAACACTAAAAGATGCCCACACCAGAATTGCGATTAAAACTGAATTTGATTTATGCCGACGTTATTTAAATATTGAAAAATTACGCATGGGTGAACGCCTTGAAGTGCAATGGCAAATTGATGATATTCCCGGTGATGCGTTAATTCCACCGCTGACATTACAACCTATTGTAGAAAACGCAATTTATCACGGCGTAGAAAATAATATTGATCGTAGTGTGATCAAAATTATAGGCGTGATAAAAAATAAAACCATTACCATAACAATATCAAATCCAGTTACTAATGATGCTAAAATTGATTCGGGTAATAAAAATAAACATAAAGGTAACCACATGGCGATGGAGAATATTAAGCAACGTCTTGCTGTTTACTACGGCACCCAACAATCTGTGTCAATTGAAGAAGATTTTGATAATCAACAATACCTGGTGCACATTCAATTTCCTTATATTAATACAGACGAGTCAGCATAATGAAAATTTTAATCGTCGATGATGAAGTACTGGCATGCCAGCGTTTAGAGTTACTACTAAAGGATCTTTGTATCGGAACTGTGGTTGGTTTTGCTCATAATGGCAATCAGGCATTAACTGAAATAGTAACACATCAACCCGATATTGTATTACTGGATATTCGCATGCCCGGCATGGACGGCATCGAAACCGCGCAACATATCAGCACGATGGAAACGCCGCCAACCGTTATCTTTACTACCGCCTATGATGATTATGCGCTAAAAGCATTTGAAACACATGCAATTGATTATTTATTAAAACCCATTCGCAAAGAACGATTACAAGATGCCATACAATCCGCAAAAAACGTTACCCGCTTACAGTTAAGTGAATTACAACAAGCAACGCCATCAACTCGAGAGCACATCAGCGCACGAATTCAGGGTGATATTCGTTTGATTGCCATCAGAGACATTATTTATTTATTAGCTGATCAAAAGTACATAACTGTTGGTTATAAAAATGATCAAAATATTATAGAAGTACTAATCGACGAATCATTAATTTCTCTGGAAAAAGAATTTTCTTCCACTTTTTTCAGGATTCATCGTAATGCGCTTGTCGCTAAAAAATCCATTGAAGCTTTAGAAAAAGACCCACAGGGTCAGATGAAAATAAAGTGTAAGAACTGTGAAAAACGCTTTGATATCAGTAGACGACATTTACCTGAAATCAGAAAACTAATGAAATAATTTTGATAATATTATTTTTTTGCTAAATCATTACTATCTTGTTTAGAACGAATTTTCTCAATGGCCAGGTCAATATTATCATCAAGGAAACCACCATAATAATGTACGGTGGTTAATCCGATAAGTTGCTCGGTTAATTCTTTGCCGTTACTATCCAGAAAAATGACGGTGGGTGTAAAGCCAACATTATAATGATCGGTGAAACTATCCATGCTAACGGTCTTACCATCAAAACCGACAACATCATCGCCATCGATTTCAATTTGTCGAATTAAAACACGGCTATCGTATTCTTCATTTAAGAGCATTGGCCGCAGAAAATCACTGCGCACGATTTCACAAAATCCACAACTTTGTTGGGTAAATAGTAGTAATATCGGAATTTGTTTTGCCTGAGCCAGCTTAGCATCAGCCAATAAATTGGTGGTCATTTTAACCGTTTCAATAAACTCGGAATCATCCAGATCGGCTTCAGTTTCGTATTCTGAATTGACCGTGGTATTCGAAGAAGATGCTATTGCTGTAATAGAAAAGGCTATAAAAGCAACAGCGGTAATTACAAATACAGGCACGCTTAAAAATGGGTTAAAATAAAATTTTCGCATTACTAACTCTGACAGTGGTTTATTGGAAAAGGTTCGATATTATACAAAATTGTCTTACTATATACTGCAACCTATCGTCCTAAAATCAGAAAACTGTTAGGATTATGTTAAAATAAATAACGGACTAAAAGTAAGCAAATTATGAGCAATAACAAGCCAGATAACAAATCAAAACTCACCATCGCCACACGACAAAGCCCGTTGGCACTATGGCAAGCCCATTACGTTAGCGACTTATTAACAGCCGCTCACCCGGGCTTAAAAGTAGAATTACTCAAGATGGTCACCAAAGGTGACAAAATACTCGATACCCCATTAGCGAAAGTCGGTGGTAAAGGTTTGTTTGTAAAGGAATTAGAGATTGGCATACTCGAAGGCAAAGCGGATATAGCGGTGCACTCAATGAAAGACGTGCCGATCGATTTTCCCGATGGCTTGCACATTTCCACAATTTGTGTCCGTGAAGACCCACGAGATGCCTTTGTATCGAATAATTATGCTCACTTTAATGATTTACCAAAAGGTGCCAAAGTGGGTACCTCCAGCTTACGCCGGCAATGCCAGATACGCGAAATTAGACCGGATTTAGAAATTTTAGACCTGCGTGGTAATGTTAATACCCGTTTGAGCAAACTTGATAATGGCGACTATGACGCAATTATTCTGGCCGCAGCGGGTCTTAAACGGCTTGAAATGAGTGACAGAATCACTGAAGCACTGGGAACAGAAATCAGCTTACCGGCAGTTGGCCAGGGTGCTGTTGGTATTGAATGTCGCATTGATGACGATTGGGTGCACAAATTACTCGAACCCTTAAACGATCACACCACGGCACTGCGCATTACCGCCGAGCGTGCCATGAACTTACGTTTGGAAGGGGGTTGCCAGGTGCCCATTGCCGGATACGCTGAGATTGATAAAGGTATTCTGCTGATGCGCGGTCTGGTAGGCGCAACCGATGGCAGCCGTGTTATTCGTGCTGAAATAGCGGGTAAACCCGAAAATGCAGATGAATTGGGTACCGTACTGGCTGATGATTTACTCAATCAAGGCGCCAAGGAAATTTTAAGCGCTTTATACCACGATTAAATTAACCTATGGAAAACAAAGGCTTACAAGGGTGTAGTGTTGTCGTAACACGCCCGGAAGCACAGGCACAGGGACTAGCAGCATTAATCTCTGATGCGGGTGGTAATGCCATTTTGTTTCCAACGCTAAAGATTACTGAATCTAACGATAAATCTGCATTAGATCAACTCATTGCAGAATTAGCGGACTATTCCATTTTAATTTTAATCAGCCCGAATGCGGTGACATTTGGCCTGAACTATATTCTGCAACACCGCCCAATACCGGCTACCTGCAAAATTGCCACTGTTGGCAAAGGCAGTGCTACTCGTGCCACAGCCCTATTACAACGTAATATCGACATCGTACCAAAGGCATTTGATGGTCAATCGGGTGGATATAATAGCGAGTCCTTACTAACACTACCGGAACTGCAATCGGTCAATAATAAAAAAATTGCGATATTGCGTGGCAAAGGCGGTCGGGAGTTATTAGCCGACACATTACGTGAACGAGGCGCAACGGTAAGCTATATTAATACTTATACACGCAGTATTCCTGATGATAGTAATCACGAGAAAAGGTTAAATTCATTAATCGAATGCACCAATACTGATTCAGAGCTTTGTGTCACGATCACTAGCGGTGAAAGTTTACATAACTTTATCCAGCTACTCGGCAACCATGCTGAAGAATGGTTAAACAAAGCCCAGTTGATCGTCATTAATGAACGATTAGTTGCCATTGCAAAACAACTTGGCTTTAAAAAAGATCCACTAATTGCTAATAATGCCAGTGATCACGCCCTGGTTGATTGCGTTAGCCAGTGGTGTAACAACAAATAAAGATAATACCGTTATTTTGTTCTCTATCCTTGGTAGAATTATTTAAAACTAAAATACACAAACAGGAAATATTGTGCCCGATAGTCATAATCAACAACCGCAAACCGCAACTCCGGACACTACGCCCGTGTCTAGCTCAAAAGCGACTAACGATCCAAAAAAATCTGCGGTTAAAAAAACACATCACAAAAAATCCGCTAACAAAACCCTGTCTCTATTACAGATTACCGGATTGATTTTTATCATCGTTATTCTGTTAAGTGCCGGTGGTGGATATTATCTGTGGGAATTTGTAGTTAACGCTAAAGAATCTATTGAACAACAGGTAACAAGCACTCAAACTGACGTGTCGTCACT
>JBGMRJ010000054.1:0-19941 GCA_048061315.1 Gammaproteobacteria bacterium | reverse complement strand
GCTTTCATTTGTCGATAATTGCTAGTAATCATACTAAATTATTGATTTGCCTACGCTATGTCAACAAACCCTCGTAAAAAAATTCGTATTGGCGATCTCCTGGTTAAAAATCAGGTAATCACCGAGGCGCAATTAATGGACGCCCTGGCAGCCCAGAAACAGTCTGGTTTTAAGTTAGGTAAGGTATTGATTCAAAAAGGATTAGTGCAAGAAATGGATTTACTGATGTTGTTATCGACACAACTCAATATTCCGTTTGTAGAACTCAAAAATTTTAACTACGAAGTCCAAACCATTAATCTAATCCCGGAAACCATCGCGAGGCGCTACCGGGCTATTGCGCTTAAAGAAAATAAAGACGGTAGTATTATCGTTGGTATGGCCGATCCCACCGACATTTTCGCTTTTGATGAATTAAACAAAGTCCTTAAACGACCTATTCAGGAAGCCGTTGTTCGCGAGACTGATTTACTCCAGGCGATTGATAAAATGTATCGCCATACCGAAGAGATTTCAACACTAGCAGAAGAGTTGGGGGATGAATTATCCGAATCGGATTTTGACCTTGAAGCTCTTGGTGATACCAGCGATGTTGTTAATGCTCCAGTGGTAAAATTATTACAAACTATTTTTGATGATGCCATTCAGGTTGGTGCATCTGATATCCACATTGAGCCTGATGAAAATGTGTTGCGGATACGCCAACGAATTGATGGCGTGTTACACGAACACGTCATGAAAGAAAAACGAATTTCACAGGCATTAGTATCGCGCTTAAAACTGATGAGTGGTTTAAATATTTCAGAGCGACGGGTACCACAAGATGGTCGCTTTAATATTCGTGTTAAAGATAAAAGTATTGATGTCCGATTATCGACTATGCCAATCCAACATGGTGAGTCGGTGGTGATGCGGTTACTGGATCAATCCAGTGGTATTCTGGAGCTCTCTCATCTTGGTTTACCTGATAAATTATTACACGATCTACGAAATGAAATTCATCGACCCTATGGTTTAATTCTGGTAACCGGTCCGACTGGTAGTGGTAAAACTACAACATTGTATGCTGCGTTGTCCGAATTAAATAGTTCAGAGAAAAAAATTATTACCGTCGAAGATCCAGTCGAGTATCGATTACCACGAATAAATCAGGTACAGGTTCACCCTAAAATCGGTTTGACCTTTGCCAGTGTATTACGTGCTGCATTACGACAAGATCCGGATATCGTTCTGGTTGGCGAAATGCGTGATAATGAAACCGCAGAAATAGGGTTACGGGCTGCGATGACCGGGCATTTGGTATTATCGTCATTACACACTAACGATGCGATTAGTTCGGCAAATCGATTACTCGATTTAGGTGCAGAAGGTTACCTGGTGGCAACGGCACTACGCGCTATAGTTGCACAACGACTCATCCGAAAAATTTGCGAGCACTGTAAAGAAACTCATGAACTCGATAGCAATGAACGCAGTTGGCTGGTTAATAGTATTGGTGAGCAAGCGAATCAAATTAACTTTCATAAAGGAAATGGTTGTCACGAATGCGGTAACAGTGGTTACCATGGTCGGGTTGGTGTATTTGAATTACTGCAAATTGATGATGCTATTGCAGATGCATTGCGATTATCGGATGCGTCATTATTTGCGAAACGTGCTAAAGAGAGTCCTAATTTTCGACCTTTTTCGCAACATGCCCTTGATTATGCCATTGCCGGTGTTACCTCACTTGAAGAAGTTATCCGAGTTGCGGGGACCGTAGAAGAAATAGAATATAACTTTCCCGAACCGGCACCTATAGTGGAACAAAGCAACTAATGCCTGCTTTTACTTATAAAGGTCGATTTGCAGATGGTAAATCTGCGCACGGTACAATCGACGCTATCAGTACCGATGTTGTGGCATCACAATTACTCAGTGATGGCATAACGCCAATCAGCATTGAAGAAACTCAAGAACAAAAAGATATTCTGAAAGAAATTCAGAGGAAGTATTTTGAACGAAAACCCGGATATGATGATTTAATTTTATTTTCAAGGCAAATGTACACCTTGATGCATGCAGGTGTTCCTATTATACGCGCCATTACCGGCCTATCCCAAAATACCCGCAACCCATTATTTTCTCGGGTTTTACGCGATATTGGCATTGATTTGGAATCTGGCCATGAATTAACAGCAGCCATGAGTAAACATACCAGGGTATTTTCAAATTTATTTATTAGTATGATAAAAGTGGGTGAAACCACCGGAAATCTGGATGAAGCATTTTTAACTTTATCGGGTTATCTGGATCGTGAGAAAGACATTAAAGATCGTATTAAATCTGCATTACGATATCCCGTTACAGTACTGACGTTTATTTTTGGCGCTGTCGTAATTTTAAATATTTATGTGATACCGCAATTTCAGAACCTGTTCAAAAATTTTAAAGCCGAATTACCACTAGCAACTAGAATACTTATTACCACTTCGGATTTTTTTGTAAACTATTGGCCTCATATGTTTATTATTTTCATTGTTTCTATTATAGGTATAATTCGTTACGTTCATACCAAGCAGGGGAAATTTCAATGGGATCGTTATAAACTTAAAATACCTTTAACCGGCAGTATTATTTTACGTGCAACACTGGCTCGATTTTCAAGAGCATTCTCTATGTCAACCCGAGCAGGGGTTCCCTTAATTCAGGCACTCAATGTGGTATCAATGGCTGTTGATAATAATTTTGTGGGCTCTAAAGTACAGGAAATTAAAATCGGTATCGAACGTGGCGATACCTTAACGCGTTCTACTATGAACACCAAATTATTTACGCCTCTGGTTATTCAAATGTTATCGGTTGGTGAAGAAACCGGTGCGGTCGATGAATTATTAGAAGAGGTTGCTAACTTTTATGAACGCGAAGTTGATTATGATTTAAAGAAACTTAGCTCAGCAATCGAGCCCGTCATGATCATTGTAATCGGTGTTATGGTGTTAATCCTGGCAATGGGTATCTTCTTACCAATGTGGGAATTAGCAGCCGTGGCAACATAAGTGGTGACGAAAACTAAATTTAATACTCACGGATTTTCATTACTCGAAGTAATTGTGGTTGTCGTTATTATATCGATATTGTTTGCTCTAGCGTTAAACCATTTGTTTAGTTGGCGAATTACCGCTGAAAAAACCAGTATTAATAAGCTTACCTCTGAAATGCGCAATGCGCTCAAACTGGAAGTGGTATCACATTACGCCAAAGGGCGTATGCAGGATATTGTCACTCTGGTTGGAAGTAACCCCTTAAATTACACCATTGAGAAACCCGGTTCGTATGTCGGTGAGCGCAAGGCTCCTGATATCCAGAGCATTAATCCCGGTGACTGGGTTTATGATACCTCAAAAAATTTATTGATTTATCGTGTAAAATACCCGGATTATTTCATTACTAAATTAACTGGAATTAAACGTATTGAATTAAAGGTTTCACTAATATACGCCGATATAGATAAGAATAGCAGGTTTAATAAAAGTGTTGATAAAATTGAAGGACTACGTCTTATCAGCACCGAACTGTATGACTGGAAAATAAAGAATTGAGGAAAATAGTATGAAACAGTTTAAACACAACTCTGGATTTACACTAATTGAATTGGTCGTTGTTATTGTGATACTCGGAATTTTAGCAGCCACTATCGTACCACGCTTTACTAATTTACACGGCGATGCTCGGGCATCCGTTGTTACCGGAATGGAAGCCAGTGTCCGCTCGGCTGCATCAATGTATCATGGTGTTAAGTTAGCAATTGGCTCCGCAGCCGGAACAGCGGTTCCGTCTAATCGATTTGAAGGTGTCGGTGCCGCCGTTGCAGATACCCTAAACTATCCAGCTGCGACACTATTGGGAATTGGTGCTCTGGTTGATGATTCAAGTGGTGATTTTACGGTAGCCGTTGTCGGTGGTAATTACACCTGGCAATACACTGGAGCAACGACTCCACTAAATTGTGGTGTTACTTATATTGCATCTGCTGCAGCCGGGTCGCCTCCTACGATTAATATCGATATTACAAATTGTCTATAATCCTTATCAGGATTATAACGGGTTAATTAAAGGGCATAATGAGTGCCCTTTTTTTATGGCTAACTCATGAAAACATTAAGACATGCTAAAGGTTTTACACTAATAGAACTTGTTGTGTTAATGATCATCTCAGGAATATTAGCGGCTTATATCCTGCCTCGTCTGGGCACACGCTCAACTTTTGATGAACGTGTTTTTAAAGATGAAATTATTAGTGTCGCCCGTTATGCACAGCAACTGGCCATGATGCGCGGGCGTAATGCAACTATACGTTTTCATTTGGACAATACTACAAAAAATTATGGTATCGATGGCCGTCAGGGTGCAGGTGCCTATAACTGGTTAGCCCATCCCAACAGTGAAATTTTTCCTTTAGCAGTGCCATCGGGTATTAGTGTCGCGCCCAGTAATATTATCATTAGCTATGACGCACTGGGCAATGTGGTCAACGGTGTATCGCAAGCCATAACCATCACTGGTGCAGGCAGTAATACAATTTGTATTGATGCCAGTGGTTATGCGCACGAGGGAGCATGTTAAATTATGCTAGCCTGCAAGCCATTATTTAAAAAAACAACATCCGGTTTTACACTGATTGAAATTATCATCGTGATCATTTTTATTTCAATTGCGATGGTGAGTATTTTAAGTGCCTACACTCATTCGATGCGCAATAGTGCGACACCAATGCATCAAATTCGTGCAGTTGAACTGGCTCAAGCCTACATGGAAGAAATATTAAATAAACGTTTTGATGAGGCGAGTGGCCAGGGTGGTTTACCACGCTGTGGTTCGAGTGATAGTGCTGCACTAGCCTGTACAACTGCTGTCAATTTTGGTGCGGAGGCGGGTGAAACGCGTAGCCTGTATGATGATGTCGATGACTTTGATGGTTTGGATGACCCACTATTAATAGATTCTTTAGGTAACGTTCGTACTGGTTATGATAATTACCGTGCTCAGATATTCGTGAGTTATGCTGGCAATGACCTCAGCAGTATAAATAATAATGATGCAAAACGAATTGATATTATTATTACTACCGCTAACGGTAGTAGCTTTAACTTTAGTGCTTACCGGGTGAATTTTTAATGCTCCCTGCAAGTTCAACTAAAAAACTTCATTTGCCAAATGGTTTTACCTTAGTGGAACTCATAATCGTTATCGTATTACTGGGAATCATTGCAACGGTTAGCAGTAAATTTTTTACCAATACGATCATTGGTTATAACGATGCTGATCTTCGTATTGAATTATCCCATATAGGGCGCATTGCAACTGAAAAAGTCAATCGTGAATTACGCAATGCCATGCCTCAATCGATTCGAGTTAGTAATAATTGTCTTGAGTTTATACCGATTATCAGCAGTGCCCATTATCAGGATCAGGCACTCACTTATACCAGCCCGACTGTTGCGTCAATGCAACTTCCGGTATCCGGCCAATCACTTGCGGGAAATCAGGTTGATGTGTTTAATTTAAATTTCACGCCACAGGCTGGCAGCAATTATTATATTGTTGTCTATCCGATTGGTCCAGGTGCCGGTAATGGTGATCCTTATGCAGCAACAAATCCGGGGCCATTAGTAAACTATTTATCGAAAAGTTTTGTAAACCCACCAGCCAATACCATTACGCGCCTAACACTGAATAGCGCCTATTTATTTTTACGGCATTCACCACAACGACGATTATTTATTGTGTCACAACCCGTTAGTTATTGCATAACTGCTAACTGGCTGCAACGTCATGGTAATTATGGATTTAATGCCCTTCAAGGCACACCGCCGGCCGGCACTGTGCAGCGTGTTGCTCAAGACCTGCAATTAATTGATGCCGGTAACCCCGTTATTCCTTTTGTATTTACACCCGGATCACTGGTGCGTAATGCGGTCGTGAAACTGGATTTTCGAATCCGCCAGATCGATCATCTGGGTAATGAAAACTGGATTCGAATGAACCATGAGGTGCAAATGCGAAATGTACCTTAATTTAAGGTTTAAAAAACAGCAGCGAGGTATCAGTTTACTGATGATGGTATTTTTTATTGTATTGATTGCTGTAATCAGTGCGGCATTAGTTAAAATCACTGCTACTGCCAATATTACTATCGGTAATGAAGTCATCAGTACTCGAAGTTTTTTTGCAGCAGAAACCGGTGCGCAAAATGCCATGGCATTATTATTCCCGCTCAACGGTACCGTCGTTACTACCTGTAGCACCGTTAATAATGCATTAAACAGTCCATCAATTACCTTAACAGCAAATGGACTTGGTAGCTGTAGTGTCAGTGTTGTTTGTAATGGCCCGGCCAATATTAATGGCCGTTATTATTACGAAATTGAAAGTACCGGACAATGCGGTAGTGGTGAATCCATTGCGGTTAGAACTATTCGAATTTCAGCTCGTACCTTATAGTGAAATGACTCAAATTAAAATGAACACGACTGTAAATAAAATTATATATCAGGATAACACTAAATATAGTATCAGTATTTTTCTGACTATGCTTTTTTTGTTACTGAGCTTCGATGCCAATGCCTGGAAAATGGAAAGTCGTAGCGTTACCCTGAACGATACATTTTCAAATGCCACATTCACGGCTGTTAACTTTACGCAAAGTTATTCCAGTGCACCATTAGTGTTTGCACTACCCAGTAACGAAGGTGGCGATCCTAGCGACCTGCGTATTCGTAACATTACGAATAGTGGTTTTGAAATTGCACAAGTAGAATCACCGGGACGTGATGGTCCTCATGTCGCGATGACTGTTGATATCTTTGTTATTGAAGCTGGCAGTTATACCTTGCCAGATGGCACCCGGTTTGAAGCGGGTACTGTTAGTACATCATTAGTACAACGGGGGCCGGGTGTTGGTGGCCCACAAGGCTGGGAAACCATCAGTTTCGCTTCCGCTTTTCCCGCAGCGCCTATGGTACTGGCTCAAATTCAAACCATGAATAATGAAACCGGCACACCACCGGGTAGTGTCTCGATGCCCTGGTTATCTTCCGTAGTTGATAATATTTCAACGACAAATTTTCGTGTTGCACTGGAACGAAGCGAGGTTAATGTTGGAACCATAAGTCAAAATGAAACAATAGCCTATGTCGCGATTACCAGTGCGAGTAGTGGCAACTTTGTTGATAATAATTCAACTACCATTAACTATAAAACATTATTAACCGCTAGTGTAATTAATGGTTGGAATAATGGCTGTAACAATATTACTTTTAGCCCGGCATTTACTACTACGCCACGCGTTATTGCCAGTAAAGCAACTCGAAATGATAATAATGGTGGCTGGATTCGGCGTTGTAATCTTAGCACCAGTTTGGTTGGCCTGACCATTGATGAAGATACTTGGTTCGATTCAGAACGCAGTCACGCAAACGAGCAAGCCAGCATTATTGCATTTTCAAATACCTTTGATTACAATTCTACATTTACGCCACCACCACCACCGGCACTGGATAATTTTTGGAAAATTGAAAGCAATCAATTTACCATGCCGGCAACACCCGGTTTTACTACAGTGAATTTTAGACAAAGCTATGGTAATGCACCGCTGGTATTCTTATTAGTTGATAATGCGGATAATCGTCCGGTAATAGCTCGCATCCGTAATATTACCAATGCTGCATTTGACGTTGTTCAGGTAGTGGCACCCGGCAGTAATGCAGGATACTCACCATTAAATGTACACTATATCGCAATTGAATCTGGCCGCCATGCTTTTCCAGATGGAACAATTCTGGAAGCCGGAACAAAATCTGTTACAGCAATTCAACATGGTAGCGGTGTTTCCGGTGCTGAAAGTTGGGCAACATTAAATTTTACCAGCAGTTTTGCTAATCCACCGAGCTTATTATTACAAATACAAGGCATGGCCAATGAACCTGCTCACGTTGCTGGCACGCCATCATCTCCCTGGTTAACGATGGCCGTTAGAGGCATCAGTAATACCAGCGCATCAATGGCATTGGAACGCAGTGAAGTGAATAGTGGCTCGGTTGGTAGTGCTGAAACTGTCGCTTATCTGGCAATTCAAAGTGCCTCGGTCGGTACCTTTACTGACAATGCCAGTAATACCATTGGTTATGAAACAATTCGATCCAGCGATACGATTGTCGGCTGGAATAATGGCTGTCGCAATATTAATTTTAGTAATAATTATTTAAACCCAATGGTTGTTGGCATTAAGGGTACACACGATGGTGGTGATGGTGGCTGGTTACGCCGATGTGCATTAACTGCAACTTCAGTTGGTTTAATTGTTGATGAAGATACTTTTAGGGATACCGAACGCAGTCATACAACAGAGCGTGCCAGTCTGGTGATTTTTTCTCAAGCGTTTGATGCTTTTATTCAACCTATCCCGTTGGTGTATTATCAAATGGATGAAACCTCATGGAGTGGTTCTGCATCTGATATTATTGACAGTAGTCCAAGTAATTTTAATGCAATCGCCATCAATGGTGCGAATACCGCAGCAATAAGTCCGGCGTTAACCGGATCACCTGGAACCTGTGGTTACAGTAATCTCGATGGTAATAATGATTATGTTGCACTACCAGGCGGCTTTCCAAACTTAACGAACAGTTTTACAATTACCGCCTGGATTAATGCAGCTCAAATTAATAATGACCAACGAATTTTTGCTGATGACGAATCCAACAATGGTGGTTTTGCATTTAGCCTGGGCGATGGTGGCAATGGTAAACTTCGATTTTTCTCACGTGGTATCAACCCGATAATTCTTGATACAACCAGCGCCGTGATTACACGAAACCAATGGCATTTTGTGAGCGCAGTACACGATGTTACAGCAAAAAAACGCAGTATCTATGTTGATGGCAATCTGGTTGCACAGGATAGCACCGCTTACAGTAATAGCTGGGGAACCGATAATGGCCAGGCCAGTATTGGTGGTGAAACCAATGCCTCGGGTGAAGCTAATCCCCGGTGGCGATTTAGTGGTAATATTGATGAGCTGCGTGTTTATAATATAGCTCTTACTGGCACTGAAATTAACGATGTTAAAAACTTGCGCCACCCCTGTAGTGCCACATCCATTGGTTATGTTATTTCACACGATAACAACGGCATACACTGTCTTGCTGAACCCATTACCATAACCGTGGTTAATAGTGGTGGTGCAACCGTAACCAATTATACCGGAACCATTACGCTCGATACACAAACTGCAAAAGGCAGCTGGGTTTCTAGCACCGGTGCCGGATCATTAGTGGATGCCACGGCCAATGATGGTCTTGCAAATTATACTTTTGTTACTGCGGATAGTGGTGTTGTTACAATCAATCTTGAATACAAGGAAGGTAACAATTCATTTAATATTGATGTCTATGATAGTCTGAATAACACCACACGCGATGATGATACTGAGGGTGATATTATTTTTCGGCCTTTTGGATTTGTAGTCACACCAAACCCGATACCAACTCAAATTGCCAATCGACCATTTGATTTGACTGTTACTGCTGCAGGACAAACACCAGCAGATCCACTGTGCGGTACCATTGAAACCTATACTGGAAATCAAAATATTAAACTGTGGTCAACGTATATCGACCCCAATGCGGGTGCCATATCGGGAACACCACAAGTCACAATTAATGGAGCTTCAATCGCAAGCAGCGAAGCTACCTCAGGCAATCAAACAATCAACTTTAATCTGGGTGTCGCAACGCTCACAACAAACTATCCCGATGCTGGACAAATACAGATATCAGCAAAAGACGATAGTAATATTGGTGCACCCCCTATCGGTCTTGGGGATGAAATAATTGGTGGTATTGCGCCATTTGTCGTTCGACCTTTTGGTTTTTATATCAACATACCCGGTAATCCACAAGCAGTCGATCACACTGGTAGTGCTTTTATTCGAAGTGGTGGTAGTATCGGTGATTCATTTACGGTTAATTTATCTGCCAAGCAGTGGGCCAGTAATGATGATGTTGATAATGATGGTATTCCCGATGGCTATGCTGATAATGATCCTACCAATAATGCCAATCTGGCTGATAACAGTAGCACAGCCAATTTTGGTAATGAAACGGTTAAAGCAAATATTATTCTTAATAGTAATCACTTCCATCCTGCCATCGCTAACGGGGGTAGCACTGGTAGCTTATCCGGTTCAATTTCATTAACTGCAAGCAATGGTTTAAGCAGTAGTAATAATTTACGCTACTCCGAGGTTGGAGTAATTGAACTCAGTGCGACGACCAGTAATTATTTTGGTAATATTACAGTTGATGGTAAATCGGATGCGGTTGGACGATTTTATCCGAATCATTTTACTATTACGGGAGCAACTCAATTAGTACAACGCAGTGATCTCGTTGGCTGCACCGATAGTTTTACTTATATGGATGAAAATTTTACTGTCAATTTTAGTATTGCAGCTCAAAATGCCGATAACAATACCACCAACAATTATGAAACCGGAAGCGGTTATGATTACGCCTATTTATTTTCGAGTGGTAGTTTAAATTTTGCAGCGATTAATGATCCGGCCGGTACTGCTCAAACACTGACTGTTCGACTGAATCAAACGGCATTCACCGGTAGTTTCAGTAATGGAATTGCAGCCACTAGCGCCAGTATGATAATACAACGTCTTGCAACTAGTGATGGCCCTTATAACGATTTGCGTATCGCAATAAATCCAATTGACACCGATAGCGTCTCAATTCCGGCTTCAGCGTTAAACAGTGATCCGGCACTCACTGGCTCTAATACACACCAACAACTATCAAGTGCTAATGTCGTGTTTGGCAGAGTAAATAGTAACAATGCATTTGGTTCAGAATTTTTAGCTTTATCAGTCCCATGGCACACTGAATATTATGTCAATTTACAAACAGGCTTTGCGGTTAATACTGCTGATAACTGCACACCACTAACTCCAGCTTTACTTGATTTATCAAATGCCACCGATAATCCTGCTCCTGGTGTGATGACGATTACTATTGGCAGCAGTAGTACAACCGGAGCGGTTAATAATAATCCTGTGGTCACTGGCAGTGCCGAGTTACAATTTAGTGCACCGAATCAACCCGGATACGTTGATATTGATGTAAATATGATTGGACTGGGTTATTTACAATTTGACTGGAACAACGATGGCAGCCACAATAATAATCCGGCAACAGCACGTGCTACTTTTGGCTCCTATCGTGGTGATGACCGAATAATTTACTGGAAAGAATTATTTAAATGAAAAAATTTATTTTTATCATGTTATTGGGGTTTGCAATAATGATCGGTGGCTGTGTGCCCTTTGGTCTTGCAATTAATAATGCCGTTAGTGTAAACGAAGTATTCAATGAAACCATTAGTGTGAATGCTAAATTTGTAAGTCCAATAATTAAGGTTAATTCTAAATACCTGGTTTTACCCGCCTTAAAAATACATTTAACCAGTAATGAAATTAATCGAAATTCAGATGATTCTTATAATGATGAATATGAAGCAAAATATCGATTTCCAATACAAGTCATTATTACTAATGCTCGGGGTAAAAAATTACTTAACTATAATGATAAATTAGAATGGAATAGCGGAACCCGTTCTTATCAACTCAATAATGTTAACTCACGAAAGGGCGAGGTTATTGTTGAAATTGATTTAGAAAAAATATCGATACCCGCACCCGGTGACATTAAAGTATCGGTGCTACTAAAAGAAGACTCTTTTTATTATGCCACTATTCAATCCGCTCAACTCATTATTTATGATAACGTCCGTAGTCATACCTCAACGATATTAACTGGAGTCGCAATAATAATCTTTGGAATAATTATCTTTATTATTGGCCTGGTAATGCTTATACTCAAACAAGTTAATTCGAATTCTAATATCACACCAAAGCCAAAAACTGCTATGAATAATGACAATAATCAAAAACCCGATTCTGAAATCAGTAATACTACAAATCGATCTTCTATCAACAATACTGCAATGTTATGTCATTTGAGCACGTTTGCAGGCTTTATTATTCCATTTGGTGGTATCCTGGGGCCACTCATAATGTGGCAAATAAAGAAAGATGAAGATCCGTTTATTAATCGTCATGGTATAGCCGCTTTAAATTTTCATTTATCAATGGCGATATATTATTTTGTTAGTTTCTTATTAGCCTTTATTGTAATAGGATTTTTCTTACTTGGTATTCTTGCGATAACAGAATTAATTCTTGTTATTATAGCCAGTATTAAAGCCAGTAATGGCGAAGAATATAAATACCCTTTAACGATCTCATTTATAAAATCACCTGAGCAATAAAAATTAAACTACTTCGTACTCATGCGCTTGGTGGCATTTGAATCAATGCCAGAATTATCAATCTCGATAAAATCACCAGCCGTTGCCAGGCCGTAACGTGGCATATTAGTATAAATGGCTTCAAATTGTCCCGGTTCAATTTGATACGTTTCGTGCCATACCCCAACAGCAGCACTGGATAAAATTCTCATATTAAAATAAGTCCATACAGGCATATGCGACCTGGAATTATTCTTGGCATATTGTTCTAATGATTTAAAATTATCCCAATATTGAACCATTAAAATATTTCGCCCATACCACATATTCCCTGAGATAAAACCCGGAACATCTTGCCGCCGTAACTCTTTTAAAAGTTTAGGCATGGTTAAAACCAAATGTAACCATTGGTGAATTTTCCATAATTTGTTGATACGCAGACCTATGAGAAAAACTACTTTAGTTTCCTCTAATTCTACAGTCATTCTTTTTGAGATAATTGTCATAATAATAGCCAGTTAATTACGTTGTATTCTGTTAAGATAATATCAAACAAATGCTCACTCTTCAGGGTTTGACACAGCAATTCTATGAAAATTAATCATTTTTTATTATCTATAATATTAATCTTTTCAAGTATTTACCTCGTTGCATGCAGTGATACGCCGCGATCATCACAATTTCATGATGCGCTACTTGAAATTGTAGACAATGAAGAATACCAGGGTATTTTCATGATACGTAATATTAAAAAAGTTAATGGTTATATGCTAGAAGATTTTTACTATGCTGTGATGCAGTATGATCGTTTAAGTCTAGTCGATATTGACGATGCTATATTAATGCTGGATCAGGATGTGCACGCCCGGAAAAGTCACGATTTGTTTGATGAGCTAAGTAAAGGTCTGCATACACTTGCCAGTCAAACTGGTTTGCTTAAAGCGGGCTTAGTTGAACGTTTTGGTGAATTTAAAAAAGGCGATGTTATAAAAGAAACGATAACAATTAAATTTTTAAAAACTGAGCAAGGTTGGCGACTTTACACAAAAAAAACTAAAATTAAATAATAGTATTCTAAATTTCACTCACTTATTTTCTGTTTTAAGCGCAAAACTTGACTGACCAAAATGCTTAATCGAACTCGCTTGAATTTGATTTTTAATATTCGGTATTGTTACGGACACAACCGTTAAACCATTTTGCAGAATTTTACCTGCTAATTGTTTAACAGGTTTATCAGAAGCAAAAACCCATACTTTCTCATTGCCATAGGGTGCTTGAATCGTAAATTGATAAGGCACATTGTCACTTGGCACACTAATAAACAACCCTGCTTTATATAAAGTCGTTTTTTCTTTTTGGTTTGGTAATAATTGTATAAGTTGCCCCTCAGCTGTTTGATAGACAACTGTAATATAGGCATCAACATCGAGGTTAATTAAAAATTTAATAACATCATCCTTAAAGAATGATTGTTTGTCACCTAAATGAGAAGTGATTTCAATATTTATTTTTTGTTTAGTATTATACTTGTTACCGGCACAAGCAGCATTAGTTACAAACACTAATAAAAGAATAAAAATAGTATACGATTTAAATAACATATTTTGAACCTAATATCACTGTTGTTATGTTAACGAGACAACAGTGATTTAACATTTAAAAACCAAAGATATAATTATAGCCAACAAACAAACTTGCAACATCATGATTTTGTGTAGTACCGTTATCAAAAGTGTATTCCTGACTCTGTGCTTTTATACCAGCATTTAACCTGTTTGCATCATTAATACGAAAAGCGGCTCCAAACTCAAGTGCCACATTATTTGCTGAACCCACTTTTTTACCATTGGCTTCTACATCCACCTTGGTAAAAAATCCAAATGAACCATATAATGCAACATCATCATTAATTGGCCATGCACCGGCAATACCCAATCCAAGTCCTGAAAATTTTTGTTCGTAATTATTTTTATTGTGCTTATTGGTTATACTCTTTAAATCCAGAAAAAATGATATATTGTCCCAAAAATAATAGCCTGCAATTAAATCAAACTCCGAACGCGTCACTTTTACATTTGTAACATTAACTGTAGTATTGGCAGTAACTTGTTCTGGACCCTCGCCTGTAAAATTGTATTCTCCACCCTGCAAACTCAAGCCCGTATAAAAACGTCCTTTTTGCAAACCAATATTCCAGCCAAATTGTCCACCTTCATCCTGTTTATAGGATGTGCCGGAACTATTATTTTTACCATTCCAGCTTGAAGCCAGTAACTTTACCCCGAGGTTAAATTTATACTCATCTTTAGCATTCGCCGATACAGTATATAAACCAAAAGTCAGTAATATAGCAAAATAGCTAGTAATTTTATGGCACATTTTTAAATTCATCATTAAATTTCCAATTGATTCTATTTTTAAAGGGTAGGTATTGGGGTAAATCGCTGGCTGGATTTCTTATCCAAAGATTCAGGTGACGACTCAACTTTAACATCAGTCGATTTATTATCATCTGAAATCACATTTACCTTCACTTTTACTTTCTCCTTTGGAATACCTGATACTTTTACGTCTACTTTTATAAAAACAAATTCGCCTAACTCATCTCCAGCACCTTGTAATACACCACTTTCAGGCACTTGATCGACATTATTGGCAACAGCTTTTGTAACATTACTGGATAATTCACTTAAGGTTAATAACGGTTGGTCGTTATTTTTTAACTCACTTAATAAAAAATGGCTAAAAGGGGAGTGCCCGGTTGAATTATATTCATCATCAACATATTCAACACCACCCGCTGACATGATTTGCACACTCTTCTTGTTTAATACTTTTTGATAATATTTTTCGTTTTTTAAATCGCTCCGAATTCCACGATTACCTCGGCGCAATAATGTGCCACTAAAGCAGGAATCGGATATTAACAGTGTATGTTTGGCTCGTGATGCCAAAACGGTCATTTCATCACGTATTGTTGAATTTCGTAAAAAAGTAGTTTGGTCAGTACCTTCGGCATCGACAGGAACCCAATAACCCTTTTGACTTTCGCTATCAACATAACCGTGACCTGCATAATAAACCAGTACATGATCATTTTTTAAAACACGTTTTGATAATAAATCAAGCTCAACGAGCACGTCACGTCGAGTTGCATTTTCTAGCAATTTTATATCAATAAATCCATAATTTTCTTTTAATACCGCGCGCAATGCCTTTGCATCTGTCACCGCCGTTTTCAGTGATGGCCATTTTCCTTTCGAATCGCGATATTGATCGTTACCTATAATTAATGCTCGATATTGTCCATCGGTTACCGTAGCTGTTTTGTTGGGTTTTACTGTTTCCAGAGTTATTCCTCGTGGTTGTGCATTAATACAAACACTGCTGACTAAAAACAACATTGCGACGATAAGTTTCTTGAATAATTTATTTTTACTTGTAATCATAATTTAACTCTTGATTCATTTTAATAACGAACAAATCCACCTGAAGAATAGAATGTTTCATTTGCTGTGGTTTTACCGGTTAAAATCCATTGATAGCGTACCTGCTTGTCCAGTTTAATATCTTTAAATTCCACCGTAGTATTCGGGCCAGTTAACTCACCAACAATTATATTCTGTCCTTTATCGATTTTTTGTACGCGTATCGAGTAAGAAACTGCATTTTCAATTTTTGGCCAGTTTAATTTCAATGTTGATTCACCGACCACTTCAATTTTAACATTATTAAAGGGTTTAACTTTTGTAAACGCATTACTAAAAAAACCGATTCCCGGTGGTGTATTTTTACCGCTATATTGAATCACGGCATTGTCCTGATAGCTCGCAATTTTTATTGCATCTTGCTGGTTGACCAATTGCGAATTCATGAATATAACCAATACTATGCTGGCAAATCCAGTCGCAGGTATCATTACCCATGCGGGTATAGTCATCGTAAAATATTTTTTAAATAACGCGACTAAATCAAAATAGTTTGTTCGTTTTGCAACATCAATAGCGGGTTCGGCTAACTCACGTTGCATGGCCGATTTATGACTTGCATAATGTAAAGCTGCTTTTAAAGCCTGTGGATCATTTTTCACAAGCTCATCAATATTCTGGTATTCATTTTTATCCAGCTTGTTATCAACATAATTTTCTATTTTGCCTTCTGACAATGCCGTTTCAAATTCAGTGGATTTTTTGCTTGTTATACCCTGCAGTAGTTGCTGTTGTACAAAATCAGGTGATAACAGATCCTTTTGTAACTGTGAAAGTCGATTTACTTGCAAACGACACCCGGAACACGATGCCAGATGCAACTCAAGATCATTATAGTCTAATGAATCAGGTGCTTCTAAAAAAGCGATGATATTCTCTGTACTTGGGTGTGTATCAATTTTCATAATTTTATACTCGACTATTAATTATCTCCATAATGGTAAATAGACTTCATACTGGCTAGTATTTGAAAAATAATGTTGATTTTTACTCCATAACGCATTAATTTTTTCCCATTAAACTATTTAATTTGGCGAGTGTTTTGCGCTTAAAATAATAAAGCTGTTGTCTATTGGTGTTATGTGCTGCAACCCCTTGTTTAATAGTGATATTTAACTTCTTTAACGCAACTAGAATATCGTCTGCATCCTGCTCTTCTATCACTATCGCCTCTAAGACATATTGTTCAACCGGGTCCAATTGGCTCCAGGCGTTACTCAACTTTATCTTATCTTCACTGTGTTCTGGTGTTTCGTCATAACAGGGTATATCGTTTTCCAGATAACCCTCATCTGTTTCAGAGCCAGCGGTAATATCCGTTAACGACTGCGTTACTGGTGGGTCAAGCAAATGCAGTCGTTTCTTTTTTGTCAGCAATACTATTATCGCTCGCGCTAAATCCTTGATTTCCAGCTCACTTTTAGCCATTTTTTGCGCTATTAAGGCAATCGATTCCTGCGCCCGTAATCCATAAAATACATGGCTGGCATCAGGGTGGTATTCTTTTATATAAGTAGGCACATGAACATTGCTGCCAAAACGCCAATTCTTCCAGCGCTCGTAAAACGGCAATGAATTGGCAATACTGTATACGTAGTTTTTTAAACTTGAATCGTATTTCCCCTGATACTGGAGTAAGCGATTACTATTGCTCAAATCGTTTAACATCCAGCCATAACTAGCATTACCCCATTCGCACAGTAACGCATCCCTTGATGCTTTTCCGATAGGATTATCGAGTGAGCAGGCATAGCGATAACGATTTTGATAACAAAAACGTTTGCAAAAACGTCCTGTCTGATAATTTATTATCGGATGTATAAGCTCATTTATTTGCTGGCGAGCCAAAACTTCACCCTTGGCTGCTTGCTGTGCTAATTTAATCTGTTCGGTTATCGAAACATTCATTTAATTTTAGTGTTTTAGTTAATACAAAAACCAGCCGGCTACTCTGTTTTTTACGACATGGATGGCCATACCATATCTATCATAAGCTAAATAATCTCCTGACATTAAATGCAAACGTCGGTCGGGAATACCAAATTTTTTCAATGGCCTGTCAGCAGTTTCATTACTTGAAATTTGTGCACGGTTTGATCCACTTAAATAAAGTTTGCCATAATCTTGCCAGGCACTGATAATTTTTTGGTTTGGACCAATAACATAACGACTACCATCATCAAACCGATAAACATGATAAAGTTCACCCTCCAGCCAAAGATCATTAATTTTATGTTGTTGACGTAACAATGTTTTGGCAGTTAATTTATCGTTTAGACGTAGACCATTAATGGTCGGTGAATTTTTTATCTGTTTGTCTAACATGCTGGTGCGCTTTAGTTTACTTAATGCCATTTGAAACAACATACTATTACCGGATTTTCTGGATCTTTTGGCCAGTTCCTGCCACATTGCTGTTGCCTGTTGTTGTTCTCCTATAAAAGCAAATAACGCGCTACTATTATGGTAAGCACTATATACAATCAAATCATCTGATAGTGATTTTGATTTAGCTGTTTTAGTGTTTATTAACCGAATTAAATTTGTAAATTTTTGTTTTGCCTTATCCTGATTTCCTTCTATGGAGTTTGTCATTGCTAAAATTAAATCTGCGGCATTGTCTTGTCCAAATTTTGGTAAATATTTTCCCTGAATAACACCCCGAACCATAAAGGTATTATCATCTAATAAATAGCTATAGGCTAATAATATGTAGGTTTTAGCATGCTTTGGTTCAAGTCGTATTGCTTTTTCAAAATAGCGAATACTAAACTCAATTTTTTTGTGAATTGCATTTTTAAGTTGTTTAATTTTCGAAACATTTGCAGAACGTTTTTTCGACTGTGCACTATTTGAAAAATCACCCGGCGTATTACTACTGACATCTAATAATAAAGGATAATAAAAATCGGCTTGTTTTAGGTTATACTGCTTAAGCAGATTCTTTTTTACCGCTAACGCTTCAGCATAATAACTTAGCCCGATGGCAGACAATACTGCCCGATTGGTGTTATCTCGACCATATGCAACAAAATAACGTCTTGCATTGATAAAATCATTCGCTGTAAAAGCCTGAACACCCAAATCATAAAGCGTCGATTGGGTTGCAACATTGGTTAATTGCAAACGTGCACGTAATGCACGACTTTTAGCCTGATCACACAGACTGGCGATTTTGCTATTGGCGTTTTGATCTTGACAGGAATCTTTCCAGATATTTTCAACCCATTTAGTAAAAAAGTCGTTGCTGTTTAATTTATCCAGTACTTGATACGGATCATAACCAACACTATTCATCATTAATAAACTGTCACGATCAGCCTGTATTTCCTTTTCGGCAACATTATTAAAATGTTGTTTATGAAATTTTAAATCACCCAACATTTTAGTTTTATCGTTATTATTCTGTGTTTCTATTAATCTGAAAAAGCGTTGATGCCATAAATCATCCGAACGTTGATGTGCCAGTTCATGTGCTAATACAAATGCTAATAAATGTTTAGAACGTTGTTCTCCAAATTTTTTAATGGTTACTATCGCATCTCGGCTCATTAGAATACTGCCATCCGCTAGCGATGCAGCCCAGGGGCCAGCAGTTGAGTTGACTATATAGAGTGTCGGTTCAATCCGGGAACTGTCCCAGGCACGTAATAATACTGCAAAAATATTTTGTGCCTCTGCAACCAGTGGATCTTTATCTGCTGTTACTGTGTGTGGTTTCCAATAGATAATGGATTGCGTTGGATCATCAGGCGGTACTAGTGATTTTGCAGTACCAGTAGACACAACTATCAAGCCCATAATTAATAAAACATGTTGTAATAATTGCATTGCTTTTTTACCTGCTTAAAACTGAATTTTATTACCATATTAATATAGGACAGTCACTTTACGGCTTTTTGAAAAAAATTTTCAAATAACAGAACATTCCAGGTCTCTTTATTCATAACAGAAAATAAACTCATTTAGTTCGCTAACTAAACTTATATATATCAAGGAGTTATGAAATGAAAAAACATTCACGACCTATTAAAAATAGCATATTAATTACCTCAATAGCAGTAAGTATTTCACTTTTAAGTGCCTGTGGTGGTGG
>JBGMRJ010000053.1:0-19948 GCA_048061315.1 Gammaproteobacteria bacterium | reverse complement strand
AGTGAACCCGGAATTGTCGATGCACTTGTAAAAGCCACTCACTATATGTTGAATCGCATTAATGGTGACTAACTAAACCATGATTGCATTATTACAACGCGTAACTCAGGCGAGTGTTACAATTGAAAAAAATATAGTCGGTGAAATAGCGCAGGGCTTGCTGGTTTTTATTGGCATTGAGAAGGGCGATAGTCAGGCACAGGCAGATCGCTTGATTGAGCGGGTATTAAAATACCGAATATTTTCTGACACACAAGATAAAATGAATTTATCGGTTACCGATATCACCGGTGGTGTTTTACTAGTACCACAGTTCACACTAGCTGCAAACACTGACAAAGGCAACCGCCCCAGTTTTACTTCTGCTGCAGCACCAGAAGATGGCAAGATTTTATTCGATTATTGCGTAACACAAGCCAAATCAAAATACAGTGTTATAGCAACAGGCCAATTTGGTGCCGACATGAAAGTAGCATTAGTCAACGATGGCCCAGTCACATTCTGGCTGCAAGTAACAGCGTAATTTAAACTATGTAGTTTTAACAATATTCTACAATGTCCACCGGCTTCGGAACCGGAACAGCCTACTAATTAAAGGAGTCTAATCTTCCTTCGTAAGATTAGGATCCATGGCTCGCTCGAGTGCCGCGTCCTGCGGCACACGGTCTTGACGTAGGCTGTTCCGATTTCAAATCCTCACTCATTCTCTTTTTTTGAGTTACGCTGAATAGTTACAAAATTATTTATAAAACAACCAATAATATCCGGCATTAAAAAACACATGCAGTAATATCGGCGGCACCAAACTCTGATACCGTTCCTTCAACAGCCCAAAAACTAACGATGGTATAAATACTGCAGCAGCCCATATTGGTGGGTGATAGAAAAAATGTAAGGAAGAAAATAAGATACTGGTAATAATATTAGACTTACTTAAATGAAAAATAAAGATCCCCGGTAATTTTTCATGTATAAATTCCATCACGGCACCGCGAAATACGATTTCTTCCAATATAGGGTATACGATAACAGGGACTAAAAATACCAGGGGTGATGTTATTGGCCATTGTAAGTTAGTTGTGATTGGAAAATAAAATGACAATAATAACCAAAACAGGCAGGCACAAACAACTATTATCCAGATAAAGGGATCTGTATAGAGCCGTGACAAGGTTCTTTTATGTTGGGTCATGTTCAGGATAAAGGATATCGTTAAGTTTTTAGAAAAGAATTAATTACATCAATCATATTTTCTTTAGAAACCGGTTTTGATAAAAATTTATCCATACCTGAATTTAAACAAGCTTCCTGATCTTCGGTTGTTGCATTTGCTGTTAAGGCCACGATGGGTATCGTTACTTCGCTTTTAATTTCATCTGGTTTGATATCAGTATCCATATCTTGTTGACGCCATCGTCTGGTTGCTTCGAGTCCATCCATTTCTGGCATGCGCATGTCCATGAAGACAAAATCATATTTAGTATTAATTAATTCGGTTAGCGCTTCTTTTCCTGAGATAACACGTTTGGTTTTGTAGCCTTCCTGTTCCAGAAAAATGCATATTACTTTAGCATTAATATCACTATCTTCTGCAACCAGGACAGTTTGTTCTCTTGTAGTTTGTGTCGTTGTAATTTCCGCTGAATTATCTTGTAGTAATTTATCCTCATTATCGGAATATAATGATGCAATTGTTTGTTTTAACATGAAAACACCAAATGGCCGAATTATATAGTCATCAAATAAGTCACTATATTCCTTATTCAGTAAATCAATTTTTTCTATATTTGTTATTAATATTAAATAAATTTTTGATGAAAAATTATTTTTAAGTTTTCTGGAGAATGAAAATATATCAGGGTATCGATGGGATTCTGTTAATATTACAGTTATTCGTTTGTTATCATTATACTCCGTAAGATAGTCAATTACTTCCTGCTCCTCTTTAAGCATAATCGGATTGATATCTAATGAATTTAGATAATTTTCAGTTGCTGTAGCACTCGATTTTATATCATCGAATACGATCAGTTTTGTTGCATCAGGATGGGGTAGTGTTAAATTCTCATTTTGATATTCACAATAATGAAAAGGAATCTCAATCCAGAAGATACTACCTTTATTAAGATCACTGCAGGCACCTATCTCGCCATTCATTAAGGTGGTTAGTTGATGTGAAATAGTCGTTCCCAGTCCTGTTCCTGAGTGTTTAACCGGATTAACATTTTTTCCTTGATAAAAGGGTTCAAATATTTTTTCTAATTGCTGATTTGGAATACCAATTCCGGTGTCGCTTACATCAATTCGTATTCGAACTAATTCATCGCCCTTATTTTCTATTACACTTGCTTTTATATTAACTTCACCTTCACTGGTAAATTTAACAGCATTGCTTAATAGATTTAATAAAATTTGTCGTAGTTTATCCGGGTCGCCAATTACTATTCTTGGAATGTCGGGTTGAATGAAATTGATTAATTCAATTTTTTTAATATTAGCAGTGGGTGTTAGTAATTGCACCACACTGTGTATTAATTTTGGTAAATTAAATTTTGTTTCCCGTAATTTATATTTACCCGCTTCGATTTTTGATAAATCAAGAATGTCGTCTATTAATGCATGCAATGCAGCTGAACTTTGTTGTAATGCGGCAACATATTCTGATTGCGTTTGATCCAGGTTTGTTTTTTCCAATAAGCTGGTCATACCGATAATGCCACTCATGGGGGTCCGTATTTCATGGCTCATGGCGGCCAGAAATTCGCTTTTACCTTTATTAGCATCGATTGCTTCTTGTTGTGATATTTTAAGTTGGGTAATCATTTTACTGACGTATACTGGTAATATGATAAAAAATAACGTAAACAAGATTGATGAGAAAGCATCATTTGTCCAACTATCGAATAACCACAACACATATAAATATCCCACCATGCCAACTATGGCAGCAGTTAACAAAGGACCTCGACCATAACGAGCCCCATAGCCAACAAAGATCCACGGGAAAAGTAAATAATATGCACTAAATGGCCCTGCGGTTGTCAGTATCATTGTGTAACTAACTGCACCGAGATCCGGTAATGCAGTTAAATAAGGCCGGAGTTTTGATTTGGGAATAATTAATATTGAAATAAATATAATAATGGCGAAAACCAGGAATAAGGCCATGAATGCAATGTATTCTTCGATTTGCATTTTTTCTGGATTAGCTGCAAATTGAATCCAGACCAGAAACGAAATTGTTAGCCAAATCACCAGTCGCAGTAGTGCTTGAGTAAATTCGGGATTTTTGCGGTATTTTTCGTAAAATTTCATAACATATAGTTTATATTAAGTTTGCTTAAATAACATTTTCTTAATGTATTAAGTGTTTGTTATACTTGTTTCTGATTACTCTTTCCCTATATATAGGTTTACATGAACAAAATAATTAGTCCAGATAAACTACCAACAGAAACTAAATGCAGCTTTTGTCCTGGTACCAAGTGTTGTAGTTATACAACACAGCAAATCGATTCGCCTCGTAAAATAGATGATTTCGATCATCTTTTATGGCAAATGGCGCATCAGAATATTCAAGCCTATAAAGATGAAGATGGCTGGTTTTTGTTAGTATTAAATCAGTGTCAATTCCTGCAAAAAAATGGCAATTGCGGAATTTATGAAACCCGGCCTCAAGTTTGCCGTGATTATAAAAATGATTATTGTGAGTTTGATGCACCGGCAGAAGATGGTTTTGAGTTATTTTTTGATGGTTATGATTCTTTATTACAATATTGTCAAAAACGATTTAAAAAGTGGGATTCACGATTTACAGAATAAGAGGTGTGTTATGTCATTAACGTATATTCATTCAGAGCCAGCACGCGAAATGCTGGAAACCTTAACCAAGCATGGACCTAAGATGGAATCCGCATTACTGCTTTATGTCGATGGTGAGGGTAAAATTTGTTGGCGTGCTTCAGATGATATGAAATTGAGTAGTGCGCTGTGGATATTGGAAAACGTCAAAAAGGAATTACTTGAGTTAGGTTAATAGTAATAACTTGTTTACGCTATGGAATGCAATCAGATTATCATTGAAGAACTGCAACACATCCCGCTATTTGAAGCACTCAAAGATGTGCAGCTTAAAAAAATTCTGAATAGTGCCCGAAAAATAAAATTACCTGCAAAATCAATTTTATTTGAAAGAACCACTCCGGCAAAGTACTTTTATTTACTTCACAGTGGTCAAGTTAAACTATTTATCTTATCTGCAGAAGGGGATGAAAAAGTAATGGAGATAATTTATCCCTCACAGACCTTTGCAGAAGCCATTATGTTTATACCAAAGCAGAATTACCCTGTTAGTGCTGAAGCAATAACTGATAGTGAGTTATACAGTTTTGATATGCAGGTGTTTCGTGAACTGCTTGATAACTCAAAAGAAACCTGTTTTCGATTATTAGCCAGTATGGGTAAAAAACTTCATGCTCGTGTGACGGAGATTAATAATCTTACACTGCATAATGCTACGTACCGTCTGGTTGTCTATTTGTTGCAACAACTGCCCGATAAAACTACGGTTTTATCGACTATCCATTTAGCTACACCGAAAAGTATTATTGCAGCGCATTTATCCATTAAACCGGAAACATTTTCACGGGTTTTGTTAACTATGAGTAAACAAGGTTTGATTGCAGTGCAGGGCAACGACATTAGCTTGCTCGATGTTGAAGGGCTTCGTCTGTTGCTTTAGTTTTGTTTTTTTCTGTGATATCGCAATACTAATTTAATCCTGATTTTACCTTGATGTAAGTCAAGGCGTTTCGTCTGTTGACATGAATAAATACCCAAATTATTCAGGCTTCAGGAGACGGTTCATAATGAGTGAAAAATTCACCAAGTCGATGGCACGAAACATTTTTTATGGTGGTTCGGTCTTTTTCTTTTTTTTATTCCTGGTATTAACCTTTGAGACTACTTCAGCATTACCTGAACGTGATCATCGCGAGAATATTAACGATCAAGTTGTATTGGGTAAGCGAGTTTGGGAGCGTAATAATTGCATTGGTTGTCATACCCTGTTGGGTGAAGGAGCTTATTTTGCACCGGAGCTGGGAAATGTTTATAAGCGCTTTGGTAAAAGTAAAGAAGCAATTATTGGGTTTATCAAAAGTCGACCGGTTGATGGCATTCCAGGGCGGCGCAGTATGCCGCAATTTAATCTGAGCGATGAAGAACTCGATGCCATAGCCGAGTTTTTAAAATGGAGCTCGGAAATTAATACGGCTAATTGGCCACCCAATATTCAAGGATAACTGGAGATAATAATGAAATATCAATCACAAGCTGTAGCAAAATACTATTTCATTGCAGCGATAGGATTATTTGTCGGACAAATTTTATTTGGTGTGATACTCGGCTTACAATACGTTATTGGCGATTTTTTGTTTCCTGAAATTCCTTTTAATGTAGCACGGATGGTGCATACCAATTTATTAATTATCTGGTTGTTGTTTGGGTTTATGGGGGCAGCCTATTTTTTAGTTCCAGAAGAAGCTGAAACTGAATTACATAGTACTCGATTGGCAATCATATTATTTTGGGTTTTTCTGGCTACCGCGATTTTAACTATCTTGGGTTACCTTGCTGTGCCTTATGCTACGCTGGCAAAAATAACCGGTAATGAGCTACTACCAACAATGGGACGTGAATTCCTGGAGCAACCTACGATTAGCAAAATTGGTATCATGGTTGTGGCACTCGGTTTTTTATATAACATTAGCATCACCGTTCTTAAGGGACGAAAAACGGTTATCAGTATGGTGTTGTTATTGGGTTTGTGGGGACTCGCCGTGTTTTTTCTATTTTCATTTTATAATCCTGATAATCTGGTGTTAGATAAATACTTCTGGTGGTGGGTTGTTCATTTATGGGTTGAAGGTGTTTGGGAATTAATACTGGGAGCAATTCTTGCTTTTATATTAATTAAAATGACTGGTGTCGACCGTGAAGTTATTGAGAAATGGTTATACGTCATTATTGCAATGAGTTTGATCACCGGCATGATAGGCACAGGTCATCATTATTATTGGATAGGGGCACCGGAATATTGGCAATGGTGGGGATCTATTTTCTCTGCACTGGAACCCATTCCATTTTTTATGATGGTGATCTTTGCTTTTAATATGGCTAATAAACGACGACGAGATCATCCTAATAAGGCCGCCATGTTATGGGCAATGGGTACACCGGTAATGGCATTTTTAGGAGCCGGGGTCTGGGGCTTCATGCATACACTGTCACCCGTGAATTATTATACTCATGGAACGCAGCTCACCGCTGCGCATGCGCACATGGCATTTTATGGAGCCTATGTCATGGTGGTGTTGGCAATTATTTCCTACGCAATGCCATTGTTACGTGGACGACCCGGTGCCAATAGTAATCAGTCCCAGATAGTTGAAATGTGGTCATTCTGGTTAATGACAGTTGCGATGGTTTTTATCACTTTGTTTTTAACCGGTGCAGGAATTTTACAAGTCTGGTTGCAACGAATGAGTGATACGCCAATGTCATTTATGGCAGTACAGGATAAAATTTCAATTTTCTACTGGATGCGAGAAATAGCAGGATTGGTATTTCTCATTGGTTTGATATTGTATATCACCAGCTTTTTTGTGACGGGCAAAAAGCAACAAGATGCTTTTATTTAACCTTGTTAGTATTTAAAGGTATTTAAACTGGAGACAGACAGTGAGTGAATGTGTACAAAATGTTTTTGACAATAAGGATGATTTTTTTTATTTACCCAATGGTAATGAAGTTGCTCTGTTTGAACATGCCTGGCATTCGCAATTACCAGTGCTTATCAAAGGGCCGACGGGCTGTGGTAAGACACGGTTTGTGCAACACATGGCACAAAAATTACATCGACCTTTGTATACCGTGGCCTGTCATGATGATTTAACCGCCGCCGATTTAATCGGTCGTCATCTTATTGGTGATGGTTCGACCTATTGGGTTGATGGACCACTAACCCGGGCGGTACGCGACGGCGGAATATGTTATCTTGATGAAGTTGTCGAAGCCCGAAAAGATACCACGGTGGTAATGCATCCGTTATCGGATGACAGACGAATTTTAACCATTGATCGCACCGGAGAAGTACTAAAAGCACCACCGGAATTCATGTTGGTTGTTTCTTATAATCCCGGTTATCAAAATATTTTAAAAGGCATGAAACCCAGTACCCGGCAACGCTTTGTCTCCATGCGTTTCTCATATCCTGAAACAAAACAGGAACAGGATATCATCCTGGCAGAAACCGGTATTACGGAACATCTGGCGATTACTCTGGTGTCTTTAGCACAGGCCTTTCGAGCTTTAAAAGATCATGACCTGGAACAAAGTGCCAGTACCCGTTTACTGATCTATACTGCAACCTTGATTAAAGTTGGTTTTGATCCGGCTGAAGCCTGTCGAGCCGCACTGGTAGAACCCTTAACGGATGACGAAGAAACGGTCGCGGCCTTAATGGAAGTGGTTTATGCCACGTTCGGTTATTAAGTCAAAAACAATAGCCGTGTGCGGATTGTGTTTAACTGCTTGTGAAAAACTACTCGGGCAATATGAAAGAAATTCGGTGTTATCATGGCGAGAGGGTCAGTCTGCGTTACAGGAAAGTGATCACTAATGAAATTATCTGCTTCAAAATTATTATCCGGTTTTCAGCGTTTAATTGAAGTCGAGCAAAATGTCGGGGTGTTATGGCATCGTATCATGAGTCGGGTAACCCGAAAACATTATCCCGAAGCTGCTGTTTATCTTGATGATATGCAGCGAATAGTCGGTGTGATGTTCCGTGCTCTAGGGGGTGACGGTGCTTTAAAAATAGAATCGACAACTGCCGTTGACTATAAAATGACTCAGGGATTAAGGCAACGCATTGCAGGCAACAATATCAAATTTGAATTAGCCTGTCGAAATGAATCGTCCTTGTTTTTACCAGCTTGTATTGCAGTTTTTCCTGAAAAATCATTAAATCATGATCTTTATATTTGGCTGGCAGTGTTAGCATCCGGTGAAACGAATAGTAACATGGATGAAAAGAATAACATTTGTGATTGGATCAAAAGAAATCAATATTTGACTTGTCGGGCATTAAAACGCTTACCCGGGTTATCCAAATTGTATCAACGTCTGGTTTCAGCGCAGTTGGCTTTGTGGTCTGACCTGAATCAGATTATTCAAGCTATTTTACAAAATCCAGAGATTGCAACGCCAATTTTAAAACAAAACTGTGTTATATCACAGCCAGTTTATCTTTGGTTGTATCCTATGCTGCCACAATCCGATAGCGGTATTCGAACTGAGCAGGATATTAATTCGCATAAAACAACAGGCGAAACGTTTGAGCCGAAACAACAACGGCGCTATCGTGCACAGCATGTCGCGATGCCAGAAACTAACAAGGGTCTGGTTTTGGATCGTTTTGAAAATATTTTTACGCTGGCAGAATACTTAAAAATTGATCGCAATATTGATGAAGACGACGATCTTGCATCGGCTGAAGATGCAGCAAATGATTTAGAACAATTAAGCATTGCCAGGGACAACAAGGCTAGTGCAAAACGCATTCGATTTGATCTGGATCTACCATCCTCCGATTGTGATGATAGCGTTTTGGGTGAAGGTATCCTGTTACCCGAATGGGATTACCGTAAACATATAATGCGTAAGGATTATTGTTGCCTGCAACCGATGATAGCCGATAGTGCCGCTGCAATTGAATTGCCCGTTAAATTACACAGCACTGCAAGGCAGTTACGCCATCAGTTTGAGGCATTAAAACCAGAGCGGCTTTGGTATCGGGCGCAATTGCAAGGTAGTGAAATAGATCTCGATGCTTATCTTGATTTCGTAACTAGTCAAAAACAAAAAACGCAAACTATGAATACGGAACAAGGCTTGTACCGTGAATTTCGTGGTGGTCTGCGCGACATGGCATGTTTATTACTGGCTGATTTATCGTTATCGACAGATTCATGGGTGAATGATGAATCCCGAGTGATCGACGTGATTCGTGATAGCCTGTTTTTATTTTCCGAGGCGCTTTCAGCCAGTGCAGATCAATTCGCGTTATACGGATTTTCTTCGCGTAACCGTCAACATATTCGCTTTCATACTTTAAAGACATTTACTGAATCGTATAATGCGGTTTCACGCGGTCGGATTAATAGCATCAAACCGGGTTTTTATACTCGTATGGGGGCGGCCATTCGTCATGCCAGTGAAATATTAAATACCCAGGATGCAACGCAACAATTGTTATTGATTTTAACCGATGGTAAACCCAATGATCTCGATCAGTACGATGGTCGCTATGGCATTGAAGATACTCGAATGGCATTGATTGAAGCACGTCGCAAAGGCATGCAGGCATTTTGTGTCACTATCGATGATAAAGCAGGTGATTATTTACCACATATGTTTGGAATCGATAATTATGTTGTGATCCGTAAGCCGTCAGAGTTGCCACAGGAATTACCATTATTGTATGCGCGACTGACACATCATTCATAGTTAATCTGATTTCAGTTTATGTTAGTAATTTTGCAGCAGTAAAACTGCTTAATTCATAATGTCTTTAAAACTGTGAATAGCGTCAAAGTCTTCAACGTCTTTTATTTCTTGTTGACTATCGGGTTTATAGATTGCCAGCAAATGTTTTATGCCATATCGTTGTGCTGATCGTAACACCGGAATACTGTCGTCAATAAATAAACTACTACTTTGGTCAAATGGAAATTTTGCTTGTAATTTCCCCCAAAAATCATCGTGTTCTTTTGGAATATTAAAATCATGAGCGCAAATAATTTCATCGAGATGGTGGTTCAGTGCAGTGTGATTCATTTTTAAATTTAAACTTTTTTGATGTGCATTTGTCACTAAGACCCGTTTAATATTTTTCGCTTGAAGCATTTTCAAAAAATCGATGACATAGGGATGAATTGCAATAAGATGGTTTATTTCTGTTTTGAGTAATTCAATATCCAGCCCCAGTGATTCTGTCCAGTGATCAACGCAGTACCAATTCATGGTGCCTTCCAGCTCGTGAAATTTTGGAGTGAGTATTTCAGTTGCCGTTGTGATATCAATATTGTGTAACTCGGCGTAGTGTTTAGGGACATGGTGCCGCCAAAAATAATTGTCGAAATTTAAATCAAGCAGCGTGCCATCCATGTCTAGAAATACTGTCGTTATGTTGTTCCAGTTAATCATAATGTTCTAAATATCTATATAAATCATATCGTTAAAATCATAAAAATAATAATCGCTATAATAGACTAATTTTATCAGGAATTTAGTCTAGAATTACAGATAGTACCGTAAATTAATGATATGTAATTGTTATTTTTGATAATTCTGGTCAGGAGATATTAAATGTTACGAAAAATCACAGTGATGATATTAGTGACGGGTTTTATTAGCTTAGTTGGCAGTTTAATGGCCAATGAAGTGACACCGGAAGAACTCGAAAAATGGTTTAATAGCGATACATTGGATCCACCAAATTATACCTATGTAAACGAAGGTGAATTGGTATTTTTAAAGTTTAAACCGGAAAAAACTATTCATCACCATTCAAGCTTAATGATTATTGAAGAAAAAAGTCTCAATGATGGCTGGGTGAAAATGCGCCAATGTCATAAGAATATGGATATTTTTTCCGAAGTTCAAATTGTGTTTAAAGCAGGTCGGGTTAAGAATGTGAAGGTGATTAGCGCTGTTAACATTGACCGTGCCTGGGTTGAAGATTCGACTGTTCAATTAGTTAATGTCAAAAAAGACGCGAGAATTTGTATCGAAGGATATAGCAAAGCATTGACCATGAATGACGATGGTAGTTACACCTTGCATAATGGCCCCTTTATGCGACGATTCCTTGATGGTTATTATCCAATGCACGTTTCACTGGATGTAAAATATCAGGGGACTGGCTTGAAAATGGACGATATTAGTCCAGCTATTCAAGATGGATTTACGTTAAATTCAGATAAAGAGCAGTTAGATGTTGATGCCTGGTTTGAGGGCAAATTGCGTACAAAAATTCGTTTCAGTATTGAGACGTTATAAATAGTATTGGGGCATTGCTTTAAATAAAGTATTTAATACTGAAATCGAATGCGAATTCACGAATAATCGTTTACTATCTCTGGTTTATGTTAAAGCTGGATGATATGTCAAAAATCCCTAAAATAACCAAAATTACAACCCTGGCTCAAACCCGATTTTTTTGTATCGAGGGTGTTGATTTGGAATTTTCAAATGGTGCTACAGTTACCTATGAGCGCCTTAATACCAAGGGTGTCGCGGCGGTATTAATTGTTGCCATGCTCGATGACAATACTGTTTTACTGATTCGTGAGTATGCGGGTGGCGTGCATCGATATGAGCTGTGTTGTCCCAAAGGTAAAATTGAGCCAGGTGAAGAAATTTTGGCTGCGGCTAACAGAGAGATTAAAGAAGAAGTCGGCTATGGAGCCGGTAAACTTGAATTTTTAAAATCCATGACATCCGGTCCAGGTTACTCAAATCATGTAACTCATGTTGTGTTAGCAACCGAATTATATGAAGAACAATTAGCGGGTGATGAACCTGAGCCATTGGAGGTTGTATCATGGAAGCTATCAGAACTTGAGTCGTTAATACAACAAGAAGACGTAACCGAAGCAAGAACGATTGCGGCTTTATTTCTTGTACGTGAAAAATTTAAAAAACAATTTAATACAGAGAATAAATAACTCATGTCATCCAGTCCTTTTAGTGTCGTTGAACTTCGAAAAATTCAGGATCCCATTATTGAATTAGCCAGTCTCGCTGGTGGACGAATTATGGCTGTCTACGATAAAGATTTTGGGATAACAGAAAAGCAGGATAACACGCCATTAACGGATGCCGACATGGCAGCGCATGAAACTATTGTTGAAGGATTAAAAAAATTAACACCGGATATCCCGGTGTTATCCGAAGAATCAACGGATATCAGTTACTCAGAGCGTCGAAAATGGAATCGATATTGGCTGGTTGACCCACTTGATGGAACACGTGAATTTATAAAACGTAACGGTGAGTTTACTGTCAATATTGCATTAATTGAAAAGCATCAATCGCGACTTGGCGTTATTTATGTTCCTATCAATGGTAAATGTTATTATGCGTCTTACATGAATGGTGCATTTCTATCGACCAGTAATAGCGAACCACATCGAATATTTTGTGCCTCACGTAAACGCCGTCCGGTGTTGGTAGCTGGAAGTCGGTCACATGGTAATGATGCCATGCATCAGTATTTAAAAAATCTCGGAAACTATGAAATTAGCCCACTTGGTAGTTCGTTAAAATCTTGTTTAGTTGCAGAAGGGCAACTGGATCTTTACCCAAGATTAGGACCAACATCAGAATGGGATACCGCAGCAGCACAATGTATTGTAGAAGAATCCGGTGGGCGACTAACCGATATTTATATGCAGCCGTTGCGCTATAATACTAAAGAATCTTTATTGAATCCGCATTTTTTTGCATTCGGGGATATTGACGAAGACTGGTCCAGATATTTGCCTTAAACTAATTTTTTTGCATATCATATACTTCCATAATAGAAATTAATTCACGAAGTATAATTTGTGTTTCAACAGTATCGATAGATTTTGTTTCTTGTATTACTTCATTCGTTTGCATTTTTAAAATGCATTCACGAACGTAAGTGCACCCATTAAAACATATATTATCAAGAATGTTTTCCAATTGTTTACTAATTCGATGCATAACAATTATTTAACCGGGCCACTATTTTGTAAATAGTTTTTTTCAAAATCAGAGTCACGTGAAATTTCTTTTTCTTTAACAATGGATTCATTTAAAATACTCATCGAAACAGCCGTTTGCAGGGTTGCTTGTAAATGCGTCCGGGTATATTGATTTTCATTGCTTAAACTATTCGAATTAATATTTGAATTTAGTGATTGGTATTTTGCGTTGTCACAAATTCCAGTAGTTTCAAAAATCGATGGTGTATTATACATAGCATCTATTTCTGGTGAATGAATAAAGGGTGCATTAAATTGTTTCTTTGGTGTATTCGCATAGTGTGCTGATATTAATGTTGAATAACTACGGCGTAATAAGGCTTTATCGTATAAACCACTGATTAAATTCTTGTCTGGTTGCTCTATTATAAGATCTCTTAACTGTTTCGACAAGAAAGGAGTGCGCCCTTCAAGGGTATTTGCCATTTCCATACGGTCACCTACCCAATTTAAAATCAGTGTCGGCAGGTGGGTTTTTGCGAAATAGTTCTGCCATAACAATAGGCTATGGTCAGGATTGCACAATTCATGTTCTAAATGACTCAATCCAGCTGAAAACCAGCTTGCGACTGAACTTGCTTGAGACTGTAACCAAACCTCGGCTTCGTCCTCACCCAATAATGCCGATGTGATGGTTTTTATTTGGCCGTAAAGTGGGTGCGCAACCCCCAGAACACGAATGCTATCAATAAAATCATCACCATTTCCGGCTGCACTCGAACCGGACAACCATGGGTTTTTAGTATGGGCAGAATATTTATTACTATAAAGGCTGTCGCGTTGATATTGCCCAAAGGGTTTATTTTTTAACAGCGTATCAACATCAGCAGCCGAATTTGCTTTGCCACGAATGCGCATACAATGTTTCCACCAACTGACATAACGGTAACTGGGATAACCGCATAATAATTCGTCAGCACCATCACCCGTTAATACGCCTTTAACGTATTGTCTGGTAAATAAACTCAGCCACCATTTGGCAGCACCATTAGTGAAGGGTTGCACTAATTCACTATTTTGAACAGCTAATGGATAAGAATAATTTAGTGCCGAGTTATCAATTTTTAAAACGTGTGGCTTAAATCCAAGGTGGCGTGAGAAACGCAACGCTTCTTCAGTTTCATCATAACCCTCGTGTTCAAATCCCAGCGTGAATGATTTTATAGGATTTTTATTATTCCTATGGCGTGATAATTCATACGCCACTACTTTCGAATCAACACCACCGCTTAAATAAACACCTAACTCGACATCACTCAATAAGCGACTGGATACCGATGCTTGAAAAGCAGCTACAAAATCATTCTCATTGGTATTATTTGATTGGCGTGATTGAACATTAGAATAATGCCGAATCGGGTTGGTGTTTGTTTTTAAGCAACACTGAAATAATGCATTGTGTTTTCGCAGGGTTAGCGTAGCCCCTGCAGGTAGGTTAATGATGTTTTCAAACGGTGTACAAATACTTTCATATAAACCAACAAATTGTCTTAATAAACCCGTTTGCTGCCATTGTTTTTTTGATGTTAGCCCTTTAATTTCACTGGAGAATTCCAGTCGTGAGGTTTCGAATTTATATTCAGTTGAGTAATTTTCGAAAACACGGGTGTTTATTTTATCAAGATAAAAAAATAACGGTTTAACGCCAAAGTAATCCCGATGTGCAATAAGCTCACTGCCATCGACAGCATTAATAACAAAAGCATATTCACCCTCAAGTGATGGAAAAAAACCCACTCCAAATGCTTTCCAGCCTTCAAGAATTGTTTCAGTATCACTTCGGGTTTTAAATTGGTGTCCGGTTTTTTTACTAATATTATTTCGTAATTCCAGATGATTATATATTTCACCATTAAATACGATAACGTGTTTATTATCATGACTTAGCATCGGCTGTACACCGGCCGCAATATCCTGAAATGCTAACCGATAATGACTTAACCATAGAGCATCTTTAATAAATTCCTGATGGTCGGTATCACCTCGATGTGCAATGCGGTCAGCACAACGGCGAAAGCCTGCCATACCGGGTTGGTATTGATCTTGAGATGACGTGCTATTAAATAATATACCGGTAAAACCACACATGATATTACTCTAGTTACCTGATTGGTGATTGTTTAAAATATCACTCAGTGTCAATCGCTTGAAATAATGCTTCCATTTCTTGTGAATTGGGTAGGCTGCCTTTACCGGCACCTTCAAATAAATTATCAGCCAATGCTTTTTTACGAGCTTGCATGTCTTGAATTCGATCTTCTACAGTACCTTCGGTATATAATTTGTAAACAAATACCGGTTTATCTTGCCCGATTCGATGTGCCCGATCGGTTGCTTGTTGTTCAACGGCGGGGTTCCACCATGGATCATAATGAATCACGGTATCAGCGGCAGTTAAGTTAAGTCCAGTACCACCGGCTTTTAAACTAATTAAAAATAATGGAATATTACCTTCCTGAAAATCGTTAATAGGAGTTTCGCGGTCTTTGGTGCGGCCAGTGAGTTTGACGAAATCAATGTTTCGTTCTTTAATTTCATCTTCAATTAAACTCAGCATACTGGTGAATTGTGAAAACAATAATATCTTTCGACCTTCTTCAAGTAACTCAGGAATCAACTCCATTAATAAATCGAGTTTTGCTGATTGGGTAACACCTTGTGCTTCCGGTAATTTAACCAGTCTTGGATCGCAACATACCTGTCGTAATTTTAATAATGCATCTAAAACAATAATGTGGCTTCTGTTTGCGCCTTGCTCTTGAATGGCTTTATTAACTTTGGCATTCATTAATACTCGTATCTTTTCATAGAGTTCAGATTGTTCACCTTCCAAAGGTACGGTACGAATAATTTCAGTTTTTGGAGGTAGATCACGGGCAACCACTTCTTTGGTTCGCCGTAGTAAAAATGGGGACACGCGTTTAGCAAGTTGTTCGGCACGTCGGTTATTGCCAAATTTTTCAATGGTGTTCCTGAATAAGCGTTTAAATTGGGCATCGTGTCCGAGTAGTCCGGGCATTAAATAATTATAGAGTGACCACAATTCACCCAGATGATTTTCCAATGGGGTACCGGTTAAGCATAATCGGTGTTTAGTATTGAGTTTTGCAACTGCCTGCGTGGCTTTTGATTTTGGGTTTTTAATGTATTGTGCTTCATCGAGTATCACCATGTGATAAGGAATTGGCATAATAATGGCTTCATCACGAGTTAATAACGGGTACGTTGTTAATACGATGTCATAATTTTGAATAGTGTCGTAATGTTTTTTACGATCCGAGCCGTGCAGGGTTAATACTTTTAATTCTGGCGTAAAGCGGTGAGCTTCTTTACGCCAGTTAATCATCAGAGTGGTGGGGGCAACAACCAAAACCGGATCATTTAATCGACCCTGTTGTTTCTCTATTAATATGTGTGCAAGTGTTTGGACAGTTTTACCCAGCCCCATATCATCGGCGAGAATTCCATTAAACTCGAATTCGCGCAAAAATTGCAACCATGCCAGGCCGTGTTCCTGATAAGGGCGAAGTTCGGCATTAAAATTCTCAGGAGCTGAAATGGGATCAATATTCGAAAAATTCTTAACGCGTATGGCATATTCACGTAATCGTTCACTGCCTGCCCAACGCATAATAGGGAACTGGCCGTATTCCAGATCCAGTTCCAGTAATTCAGCGGCACGCCAGTTGGGCAGATGAACCCGGTTCTTTTTAATATTACCTTCTTCGAACATATCAACAATAATATCAAGCAATGCCTGAAGTCGTTTATAGGGTAAGGGTAATAAGCGGCCATCTTTGAGGGTAATTAATAAATGATGGGCGCTGGTATGTGCAGTTAAATTACCACTTTGAGCTAGCTCCGGGTAGTGGGTAATCATTTTAATTAACACGGGTAACAGGTTTAAATATTCATCATCAACAGTAATGCCCACTTCAAGTTCAAATGCCTGTTGATCTTTACTGTCATCAAACGTCATTACCCAGTCTTCAGACTTTGCTAATTTAAACGGGAAGGCAGGATCTTTGGTAATTAACCAGCCCTGTTTTTCTAAAATGGGTAATTCTTCTAATATAAAATCAACCCATCGTTCAGCTTCTTTATCAGCCGAGCAGGGAAGAACAAAAGTATCTGCTTCAATATCAACTTTGCCATATTCTTCAGTAAATAATACCGCACCAAATGAGCGTAATAGTGCAACCATTTTCTTTTCAGTTTTAATATCTCGGCTTTGTTGTGTCAGGGTATTGCCTTTACGTTCAATAAATTTTGTTGCTTCATCGCTCGGATGAATTATATTACCCTGGTAATCGAGTTTAAGTTGAATGATGGGTTCTACGTCCGACCGTTTTTTTACTGCAACATCAGACAGGTAACTGGACATGGACTCGTTATGAACAGTAAGTGTTAACAAAGCCACCGGTGGAATAATTTTTTGATTTTTAACGGTCAGCTTGTCCGGTGGTGGTAGTTTAATATTTAAGGCTTCGAGCTTTTTACAAACATCATTAATTTCTTCAGGTGCAATTGGTGGTGTTTTTAGTAACACATCCAGAACTGAAGAAGGGATAGTAATATCAGTATTACCACAGGTATTTTTATCCATATCTAAAAACAGTGGCGGCGTTGTTGGCAATACAATCGACGCAGCCGGATTGGTTTTTACAACCAGGCTCTGGCAGCCGTTTTCGCCAACCTGCCAGGATAAATTACCGACCCGGCTTTTACCTTTGCTTAGTGGTAACGACTCGGTATTTTTCCATAAACATCGGCCACTACTGATAATCAAGTCGAGTACTTCGCCACTGCCTTTACCGACCATCTCAATGTCGGGTAATTTACTGAGCATATTGGCTGTGCGTAACAAATGAATGATTTGTATGTCAACATCAACCATGTAATCTTTTGGGCCGTGCAGGAAAAAATTGGAAGGGTTATAGCGTTTTTCATCATCGAAGCTACCATTTTTTTTCTGTCTGGCCGTTTGGATGTGAAGTTGAAATTTTGGAATACTGGTCGTTTTGTGTAAGGTAAGTATGTAAACTAATTTTTGCGGGTTTTTTTCGGTAACGGTTTCAACCGGGGTATTAAAAGCCTGTTGCGCTTTATCAATTTCTTTTTGCCACGAATTTGCCGTTTTAGAGACGGTTATTTTTTCACTTGAATTGGCCGCTAATTCAGAAAACAAATTTGCCAGTAAAACTGCGGCGACGTGTTTACAATTGTAATTTATTTTACAGGTACAGTCGCCGTCGATGAGTAAATCTTCATCAATTGAAATCGATATTTTGTACGGCGATTTTTTCTTGCCCTTAACATTAGCCGATAAGGTGTTGTCTTCCCCATCATGAATAATGTCATTCACTTTATGTGAACGAAAATAGTCTAATCCCTGCTCCAGAAATGAAGCTTCGATCTGATCAATTAAGTCATCAAATTCGAGTAATTTTGGCACCTAAAGCGTCGTCCTATAAACTTGCACAGTTCTGTATTATAACGCTATCTTGCTGTGTTTCTATTGATATCTGCCCTAAGATTTAAATTATTTTTTTCACCAATACTGATTTCATCGGTTATGAGCTGCCATAAAGTCCAATTCAGGTCCCAGTGGTACAATACCGGTCGGGTTAATCGAACTATGGCTTGCATAGTAGTGATACTTAATGTGATCCAGGTTCACAGTCGCTGCAATTCCTGGAATTTGGTAGAGTTGTTTGGTGTAATTCCAAAGATTTGGAAAATCAACAATTCGTTTTTTATTGCATTTAAAATGACCAACATAAACCGCATCAAATCGAATCAATGTGACAAAAAATCGCCAATCTGCTTCGGTAATGCTATCGCCAGCTAAGAATGCCTGAGATCCCAAGCGTTGCTCCATATTTTCAAGTGCATTAAACAAGTCCTGGTAGGCTTGCTCATATGCTTTTTGACTAACAGCAAATCCACAACGATAAACACCATTATTAATGTTGTTATAAACTTCATCATTAACGCTATCGATTTCACTGTGTAAATCAGTTGGGTATAAATCCAGCTCTTTGTTAATTTTATTATCCTCTAAGGCATTAAATGCAGAGTTCAGCATACGAATAATTTCAGATGATTCATTATTAACTATGGTATTTTGTTTTTTATCCCACAACACGGGTACGGTAACGACACCGTTAAAATCCGGATTGGCTATTTTATAAACATCTGCCATCGTTGACTGGCCATTAATGTCATCTGCCGTTGAGCCAGGGTAATCACCAAACAGCCAACTGATTTCCGGCATTAATGGATGAACTACAGAAACAGTAATGAGATGACTCAGACCTTTTAATTCTCGAAATATCAGAGTGCGGTGGGCCCACGGGCAGGCAAGTGATACATATAAGTGGTATCGATTGGCTTCCGCTTTAAACCCAGCTGAACCACTAGCACCGGCTGAGCCATCAGCAGTGATCCAATTTCTAAAAGTAGACTCCCATCGAACAAATTCACCTTTAGTGTTATTTTTCATTATGTTACCCATTAATACTATTGTTTAAAAAACCGACACCGGGGGGTGTCGGCTAAATTTATCGAGATACTATGATGCCGATGTTTGCATGAATTTATGATCCAGACTAATGCTATTAATCACCGGTAGACCTGCAATGGCTAATAAACCACCAACTATAGCAACATTCTTCATGAAGAAAATAGTCTGCATTTGATCTGCAAAATTACTATGAAAGACAAATGCTGCCACAACAGTAAATGCTGCTAAAGCATAGGCACTGTAACGCATTTTCCAGCCAATAATAATGGATAAGCCTGCGGCTACTTCCAGTAATATCACTAAGGGTAATAAACTACCGGAAATGCCCATTGATTCCATATAACCCTGAGTACCTTCATACCCGCCGATTTTGTTTAAACCGGCCATTAAAAAGATAATGCCGACTAAAACTCGCGCTGCTAAATTTGTGTATTTTTCCATGATAGTCTCCTAATGCTGTTGTTTTAAATTATGATGTTAAAAACGATTATAGATTGAATAAACTAATTAAAAAGCGCAAAATATTGTTCTAATCAATCGAATAATTCGATGTATCTAAGGACTT
>JBGMRJ010000052.1:0-20234 GCA_048061315.1 Gammaproteobacteria bacterium | reverse complement strand
ACTTTATGATCATAAAGTGCATCGATCAAATGAATAAAACGTTTTGCTGAATCATCTTCTGATTCGGTTAATATCGGAACATGACTGAGCAAAACAGTATGGAATGTTTGAGCTATTTCCAGATAATCAGGCGCCGCATGAGCCTGCATACAAATAGACTTAAAATCAAACCAAACCACATCATCTGATAACCCCAGTGTTGAAATTTTTCGATGATTAATCATAATATCTTCAGTATGGCTACAACTAGTCGGTGCTAATGATGTAAAGTGATCAAGCATAATGTTATCAAGATTACCATCAATATGATAAGTTCCGCTTTTCTCTAATTGTAATAATCGAAAATCTTCATTCGCTAATAACTCAAATTCACGGGTATGTTCATTTAAATAAGCAATTGTTGGTAAAAACAAATCACGTTGCAAACCATTTTTATATAAATCGTTTATTTTTACATTTGAAGTAGCAAATAAAGTAACGCCATTTTCAAATAGCGACTTAAATAATCCCGTTAACAGCATTGCATCGGTAATATCGTGAACATGAAACTCATCCAAACATAACACTCGAACTTCTGATGCAATTTTTTTTGCCACAATGGGTAATGGATTGGGCGTTTTAGGCAGGTCACGCAGCTGTTCGTGAATTTCAAGCATGAAACGGTGAAAATGAATTCGTCTCTTATTTTTAAAAGGTATTACTTCAAAAAAACAATCCATTAAAAATGTCTTGCCACGACCGACTCCGCCCCAGAAATACAAGCCACGAACAGGAACCAATTCAATTTTAAATATTTTATGCCACCACCGAATCTGAACTTGTGGTGTCGATAATAAATTATCATATAATGTTTGAATTAATTTAACTGCTGATTCTTGTGCAGCATCATATTTGAAATTTTGCAACTTCAGTTTTTCATGAAATTTTTCTATTGGTCCCACAAATATCACACCATTGAATTGTTAACAGTTTCCATACTTATACTATAATTCGATTAAGGATATAGACATATTAGAAGAATTTTAACAATCTGGACAATTACAAACGAATTTAATGTCATAATAGTTATTATGCTCCACCATGAAAGGCGGTACAATACTGAACTTTTGAAAACAGAATTCGCTATAGGAATGACACTTGAGTAATTTCGCCATTGGACAACGCTGGATAAGTGAAACCGAATCCGATTTAGGGCTTGGTACCATTATTAATGTAGAACAAAGGACCGTTACAGTTAATTTTTCAGCCTGCGATGAAACGCGAACCTATGCACTAACTAACGCCCCCCTGGCCCGGATTATCTTCAAAAAAACAGATGAGATTCAGGATCAAGATCAAAATAGATTAATAATTCACGATCTTAAAATAGTAGATGATAATTATCAGTATTATGTCGAAAATGAAAATGGCGATCAAAACTGGATTGACGAAACACAAATAAATCATCATACAAAACTTAACAATGCAACTGACCGGCTATTTACAGGCCAAATTGATGCCGAAAAATGGTTTGCACTTCGTTATCGCACCCTCGCGTATAAAAATAGCCTGGAACAATCCTCATACTATGGCCTTAGCGGTGCTCGTATCGACCTTATTCCTCATCAATTGTACATCGCCAGTGAAGTCTCTAATCGGTTTTCACCCAGAGTATTGTTGGCAGACGAAGTTGGTCTCGGTAAAACGATAGAAGCATGTCTAATATTACACCAACAGTATTTAAACGAATCTGTTCAAAAAGTGCTCATAATCGTACCTGGAGCACTAATACACCAATGGCTAGTAGAACTATTGCGCCGGGTAAATATGCGGTTCAGCCTGCTTGATGAAGAACGTTGCTTGGGAATCGAAGAAAATAACTCTGACATTAATCCCTTTGATACTGAACAACTAGTATTATGCTCATTGGAGCAGTTTTCAGAAAATCCTAAACGTGCCCAGCAGATCATATCCTGCCAGTGGGACATGCTCATTGTTGACGAAGCACACCATTTATATTGGTCTGAGCAGAATCCGAGTCCTGAATATATATTAATTGATGTTCTGGCAAAAATTGCCTCAAGTGTGTTATTACTAACCGCAACACCGGAACAATTAGGTCAAAGTGGTCATTTTGCCCGATTGCGTTTACTGGATCCAATTCGCTACCCTGATCTGAATAAATTCATTAAAGAAGAATCCGGTTATTTTGGTATTGTCGAAGTAATCAATAAAATTCTCAATGCATCAACAATATCAGATGATGATTGTCAAAGTTTACAACAACAATTTCCTGATAACAGCTTGAAACTTACCTTGGCAAAATATCAGGAATACGAAAAATCCGGTCAATTAACGCGAGAATTTATTGATCCCATAATCGATAAATTAATCGACCAACATGGTACCGGGCGATGTCTGTTTCGAAATAGTCGTTATGGCGTAAAAGGATTTCCGAATAGAATTTTACATGCTATTTCATTAGATAACCCAATTCAATATAGTTCATTACATAGCGATAGCTCAGACACCGAGTTAGCGATTTTAAATAATCAATACCCTGAAATGTTTTACTCGCTTTCAGAAGAATCCGAACAATTAGCCTGGTGGCAATTTGATCCTAGAATTGAATATCTTCATTCAACGTTACGAGAATTAAAACCAAAAAAAGTTCTAATCATTTGTGCACACAAAGATACCGCAGAAGACATTAAACTTGCTCTTAAAACACGCTATGGCATGACTATAGCCATGTTTCATGAAGACATGAGTATTGTAAAGCGTGATAAATCTGCCGCTTTTTTTGCTGATCCTGAATCCGGTAGTCAGGCATTAGTTTGTTCTGAAATTGGTAGTGAAGGCAGAAATTTTCAATTTTCTCATCATTTAATCTTATTTGATCTACCCCTAATACCCGACCTGCTCGAACAACGTATCGGACGGCTAGATAGAATTGGTCAACAATTTGATGTCAATATTCATGCTTTGCATTTAAAAAATACCACACAAGAATATTTATTTCATTGGTTTAACGACGGTCTTAATGCCTTTGTCAAAACCTGTCCTGCAGGACAAAATATTTACACTGAATTTTATAATGATCTTAGTGTCGTGTTATCGGATTCAAATATTAATAAGACCTATTTAGATGACTTAATTACTAAAACGAATAAAAAATTGCAAGAATTAAACCAATCATTACAAACCGGGAGAGACAGATTACTGGAATTAAACTCACACCGAAAACACATATCAACAAAAATCATTGAATCAATTAAAACAAGTTCTAAAGCTGATGACTTAAAGGAATTCATGGAACATGTTTTTGGATGTTACGGTGTCGATTTTGAAGATCATTCTCACAACCAGTTTATCATACGCCCGAGTGACCACATGCACACCGCCCATTTTCCATTACTACCGGCCGATGGTAAAACAATCACGTTTGATCGCAATACCGCACTCAACCATGAAGACGTTGATTATGTAACCTGGGAACACCCCATGGTAACAGCTGTTATTGATATGATATCGGGAAATGAATTAGGCAACACTGCCGTATCATTGATTAAGCATAAAGCAATTAAATCAGGAAGTATGCTAGTTGAATGTTTATTTATAATTGATTATTCAGCACCAAAATTTTATAAAATGGCACAATTTTTTACTAACAAACAAATTCATATCGTCATCGATAATAATGCAAATAATATATCGGTATTATTTGAAAATCAGGATGTTTATCTAAGTCATGAGCCAGTCTCTAAAGCGGCAGCGAATCAGTTAATTATAAGTATGTCAAAATTAATCAATACCTTATTGGATAAATCAAAAGCATTAGCAACGGAACAACTAAACAACTCTTTATCAATAGCACAAAACAATGTTACCGCTAAAATGGATCTCGAAATTGATCGTCTAACAACACTAAAAGAATTAAACCCCAATATTCGAGAAGATGAAATTGACTACTTACGAATTACTAAAAATAAAATGTCTGAATACATCAATAACGCCACATTGAGACTTGATGCTACTCGAATTATAATCGTTGAATAATTTTATACACCACATGGAATATTAAATGAAATATCTTGATACCATCTCATACCCTATCATTATCGCAATCGCGATATTTTTATCATTAGCGCCCTTAAATGGTGAACCACACCTTGTTGAAAAATCACGCATGCTTTTTTCCTTAACCTTAATTAAACCTATTGATATATTTGATCTGGTTCTACATTCATCACCCATTATTATATTAATTTTAAAGCTGATAAGAACATTAACAGTAAAAAATAAAGCAACCTAACTCGTTACAATTTTTTAACAAGTTTATTTTTAATTTCGTCGGCAAGTTTTTTAGAATCTTTAACTGCCCCATATACCGTATGAGAAGAAATTAACCGTTGAAACCGTAACCCCATAAAATATAGATTTGGCATAACAGATTCAAATGCTGATATTAACTTTGGATATCCGTTAGAATGTAAAATTTTACTCTTAATAGAATCATCAATAATCGAATCCAGATTCAGTTTAAAACCTGTACACCAAATAATTGTTATATCGCTTAAAGCTATTGATTCTTTAGTGTCAAAAATAATAGCATCATTTTTAATATCAGCCACCTTGCCTTGCAACTCAACACCATATTTTGACTGTAAATATTTTGGTCGTGGAGGCGTTGCCGGATCACCTTTATTGATTGCTACTAATCGTATCAATCGACCAAAAAAAGACTGACTTTTTATATCAAATAATTTAAATACCCGCACATATTGATAGATTGAAATACCCAATAAAGTCCAGTTAAAATAACGATTATTACTGCACGACAAAATAATTGAATGTTTTTTTGTTTTAGCCAAATCTTCACAAATTTGTACTCCGGAACTTCCTGTGCCAACAATTAAAACATTTTCCGTTGTTATTTGAGCAGGATTTATATAATCAGAAGAATGTAAATGTTTAACAGTATGTGATAACTTATCCGAGCATTTTGGTAAAACTGTTTCATTGAATCCAATGGCAACGATAAGATGACTTGCGTAATAAGATTCTATAGTCGTAGTAACAAGCCACTCACTATCGACCGCTTTAATATTAGTGACACAGGCGATTTTAATATTTGAACTACATTTTTTCAACCATTGTTCAAAATGATTAATAATTTGCGCTCGAGAAAAACAATTATTGGCTAACGCTGGAGAATAATCAGACATGCCCGGAAGCAAATTCATCCAATTTGCGGTATTCATATAAAAGCTTTCCCATCTTTTATACCAGGAAGAAAAAGCACGATCTTTCTCTAGAATAAGATACGAGATATTATTCTCAGCGAAATAATACGCGAGTGATGTGCCACATTGGCCTGCACCAATGATAATTACATCATATTGAACTTTAGATGCCATAAATTAAAAATATCATAATTTTGAAATGAATGATGAATTAAAATCAGATATAATCCAGATTTTTAAAATCCGTAAATAACTAATGACATTTAACCTGAAAGACCACCTTTTCACAATTGATGTGGATAATTTTGAATCACAGGTAATTGAATATTCCAAAAAGACGCCCATTCTAATCGATTTCTGGGCTGAATGGTGTCCACCTTGTATTGTAATTGCACCCATTCTAAAAGACATTGTTGAATTATATCAGGGAGAATTAGCCCTGGGTAAAATCGAAGTTGATGAAGACGACAATATGAAGCTTGCTGGTCGCTATCAAACCCGAGGGTTTCCGAGTGTTTTATTAATATCGAACGGTATTGAATTAAACAGATTTACCGGTGCGAAATCAAAAAGCTTTATTATTAATTTTCTGGACGACAATTTAAAAAAGGTGTCAATATAAAAACTAAAACCCTAATAAATCAAGATAAAATTTTGCCCAAAAAAGTACCAATATTAAAGCTAAGCTCAGACTAATATAACTATTTCTCCGCGACACGATTTTTCCTGCTTCATCTTTTCCATCGATCATCACTCTCGACATTAAAGCATCTAACAACAACACCATAAATACTAAAGGTGCCAATGACGGTAGTACAGTATTAAATAATGCATCTGTGCCATCATAACTCTCATGGGTGCCCGGGGTTGGCACGACACTGATAAAAAACACTGTCGTAATTAACAGCATGATTCGAAGAAAACCCACTTCTTTTAAAATTGTTAAGAATTTCATTTTATAACTAGTTACCTTGCTAATTAATTACTGTAATGGCGGAAAATTGACTTTAACCTGATTTTCCAGAACTTCGTCAAATTTCAAGTCGATATTATAGTGATCATCGACAGAATCAATCCGTACTGTTGTTAACCCGGGTAATATTTTCGCTAAATAGGCACATAATGCTGCAATTTGTTGCTCCTGATTATTCATATAAGCACTCACAAGATGATTCGCAACAAACTTAGCGCGTTGAGTTTTATCAGGTGAATCAATTTTGTCATTTGATAACGTAATTCCTTCATCCATATCAAGATCCATTTTATCCAGATATTTTTGTTGCTGAACAGTAATTGATTTAGTGCGATCATACTCCAGCTTTAATTCACCATTGATGACAACTACCATCAATTTATTGCCTGCAGGATTTCCGACCGTAGCCATTTGCGTGTACCTTATTTAGTTACATTACTGTAGTTTAAAAAAATTTTGCGCCGTTTGTGTGGTTTCAAAAGCAAGCGTATCATAATCTTTATTGACATTGTTTGCTATCACCTCAACTATATGGGGTAAATATTTTGGCTCATTTCGGCGTGATTTTGGTTTCGGCCGTAATGATCGTGGTAATAAATACGGAGCATCAGTTTCAACCATTAAGCGGTTTTCTGGTATTTTACACAATAAATCATGCAAATGATGCCCCCGGCGCTCATCACAGATCCAACCCGTTATTCCAATATGTGCGTCCAATTCCAAATAATCAAATAATTCTTGCTGTGTTCCGGTAAAACAATGGACAACACAATTTGAAAGATTGTCTCGATATTTTTTTAAAAGACCCAAAAAGTCAGAGTGTGCGTCACGTTGATGCAAAAATACCGGAAGTTCAGTGCTACAAGCAAATTCCAATTGTGCTTCAAAACAATAAAGTTGCGCTTTTTTGCCTGAATAATTCCGGTTATAATCCAAACCGCACTCACCAAGAGCGACAACAAAATTATTTGTATGGTGCTGGTCAATTGTGATTAAATCGGCATTTGAAAAACCATCAGCATGATGTGGGTGTATTCCAAATGTCGATTTAAGATTTTGTGGGTATTGAGCACATAATTCCAGAGCTTCTAGCGAGTCAGTTACATCGCTACCGGTTACAATCATGGTTTCAATGCCCTGATCCACAGCATGCTTAATAACAGTTGATAAATCTAATTTGAAATTTGAACTAGTAAAATTTACTCCAATATCAATCAACATCAATACAATTTACCATTATTAGAATGAAAAACATAATATATTCACTTTACACATAGATAGATGGCTTAAATACGATTAAAATACTAAGTATGTTTTCATCTTTGCCTCACTGAAATTAACTTATGACACGTAAACACACTAAAATAACTCTAATTTTATTATTGACTCTATCTTTATCCATAGTCTCATGCACCGCACCGAAAAAAAGTACTGACAACGATAACCAGATTTCAAACGAATCCTATCAAGATGCCCAAACTAATTTTAGTGAGTTAAAAATATTATTTAAAAATAAACAATATAATGATGCTTATTCATTACTAAAGTTTATGACTGAAAATCTGCCCTATAGTCGATATACCAAACATGGAAAAATACTGGAAATTTACAGCTATTACGAGCAAAATAAATTTTCTACAGCCATTAAAAAAGCAAATAAATTCATCAGTTCACATCCCCTTCATACTCAATTAGATTATGTTTTCTATATTAGAGCCATATCAAGCTTTGAATTAAATAAAGCGCTATATCAAAATTTATCACAGATACCGCACATTATAGAAATCAATCGAAATAAAGTCAGAAAAACTTTTTTATACTTTTCAGAACTAGCCCAAAAATATCCGAAAAGTGACTATTTCAATGAAGCGATACAAAAAGTAAAAATACTACGTCAAGTATTAGCTGAATACGAAATCAATGATGCTTATATTTTATATGATGCAGCAAAATATGAAGATGTTATAAAACATCTTGATTTTATGATGGAAAATTTTCCAAATTCAAAATCGATCGCAAAGGCATTAAAACTTGAAGCAAAAGCGCATAGAATGCTGGGCAATATTGACACAGCAAAATCCATTGAAACGAATATACGACGTAACTTCTCAGAATAAAATTGTCACTCAATTCACTTAATTGTTTACTTGTTAAACAGTTCGTTAACGGCCATACTCAAATACCTTTTAAGTGACTGATTTATAGTCCATTTTTTATTCAATTAGTTTCCATACTCAGATCATATAAACTTGGTTACGCCAACATTTTTACTGTCATATTGCGAATTCAAGAAATTTCCCCATTGTTCGATAGTAGTAATAAGGCTGTTGTACATGACACAAATGTAGTCAGTAGTGTAAAAATCAAACATAGGTTGTTTCAGATGATTATCGACTTGCAAAGTGACCAGATTCGAATACCAAAAGATATGGAAGACTACTTAAAAAAATTAGCATCCAATAATGGTCAAACTTTTTCAAAGATAAAGACCAAAACAGATTTATTAAAAGCCTTTATAAAAACACTTCCTCAGCAACAGGCTTACGAGTTATTGAATAGTATTGAGCAATATAAAACGTTCAAAGCCAATAAATAAAATTCACTTCAAATTAAGTCTGTGAGAAATAGTTTTCCAAATAGTGTTCAAATGTAATTGAATCAGACGCTTCTATTTCTTTTTGTTTTTCAATCGACGAATTAACCATAGTGTTATAAAATTCAACTTCATTTTTATTTAATGTATAGTTATCAAAAAACATCTTATGTTGCTGAGATAATCTCAGAGCAAAATGATAAAATCCTTCATCCCGATTTTTCATATCTTGTAACATTCGCGCAGATGGTGTTTTATCCGAATCGATAAAAGCGGCTCTTTGAATCTTTAATGACCTGGAATATTGAGTTGTCTGATTAGCAGTATCTAGTGACGCACAAATTGATTCCATATCATCACACAGAGCAACACCCCAATCTGTTAGCAATCGCTTTTCGCCATGTTGTAGAAGAGTAAGTCCAGGTTTTCGGCCATAATGCGCTGTTTCAATCTCATTGTGATCTATTTCTATTTGTTCCTGATTTGAAATATTCGGGCTCTCTTGTAGTAGACAAAATAAAATAAAAGCCTCTATAAAATACATTTGTTCTTCATTAATACCGGATGGTTCAAAAGCATTCACATCCAGTGATCGTAATTCTATATATTGAACGCCGCGTTTTTTCAAAGCCAGTGATGGTTTTTCATTTGAAATCAAGATTTGTTTAGGTCTAACAGTACTATAATATTCATTTTCAATTTGCAATATATGGGTATTTAATTGCTGATATTCACCTTTATTTGTGACGCCAATATTAACATAACCGGAATACGGTGTTTCAGTTGCAGATTTCAAGCTATTAACATAATCATCTAACGAACTATAATCTGCTTTAACCCCAGACTCATTCTCTTTGTTATTTTGATAGCCAATATCACCCATTCTTAATGAAGTCGCATAAGGATGATAATAAGTAGTAACATCAAAATGCTCCAGGTTTGTTGATTGTCCACCAAGAAAAGATTTACAAACCGCAGGTGATGCACCAAATAAATAAGGGATAACCCAACCATTACGAAGTAAATTTCGCAATAGCGAAAAATATTGTTCTGATATAAAGTCTTGTAAGTTATCTTTATTATTTTTATGTTTTTGATATTTGTTCCAAAAGGTTTCCCCTAACGAATAGTTAAAATGAACCCCGGCTATTACTTGCATCACCCGACCATAACGATGCCCCAACCCTTTGCGGTAAACAGTTTTCATTTTTCCTGCATTCGAACTACCGTACTCAGCGATTGGTATGCTGGTTTCTCCGGCAACGACACATGGCATACTAGTGGCCCATAGAATTTCATTATCTAATTTATCATAAACAAATTTTTGAGTATTATTAAGAAATGTTAATGCCTCTTGAATGGAGTTTAATGGTGGCGTAATAAACTCTGTTAACGACTCAGAATAATCTGTTGTGATGTAACTGTGGGTCAGTGCTGAACCCAGTGATTCTGGATGTGGTAATTGCGAAATTTTACCTTCCTGTCCTACTCGAAGAGTCTCTTTTTCAAGGCCAATTTTACTATCGGGTAATGTGCTTAAGACATCATCTCTTTGTAACCAGTTTATATTTTCCGTATAATAATTGATGCCTGTGTTTTTCATCTAATTAATCAAGACTCCAGGGTTGTTTTTGACTATTATATCCTACTATGACTCATACTCAATATTAACAAAAATTAATTCAACAATATGCGATTTAAAAAAATAAAAGTATTGACTTTTGATCTTGACGATACGTTATGGGAATGCATGCCGGTAATAGAAAAAGCCGAGAATAAACTCCGTAAATGGTTAAATAACAATTACCCTGAAATTACATCCAAATACTCTATTGCTGATTTTAATGAATACCGAAACACTATTTCAAAACAATACTCAGACAGTTCACATGACTTCACTTTTATTCGCAAAAAATTGTTATATAACTGCGCAATCAACTCCGGTTACAGTCAAAAAATTGCCACCGATGTACTAAATCTCGGATTTGAACTCTTTATCACCGAACGAAGCAATGTTGAATTATACGATGATGTAATTCCATCATTTAAAATTTTATCCAATAATTTTCGCCTAGGCGCATTAACCAACGGAAACGTTGATATTGCTAAAACCAGCTTACTACCTTATTTTGATTTCTTTTTAAATTCAATAACCGCAGGTTATCCAAAACCGGATACACGTTTTTTTCAACATGCCTGCAATCTTGCCGAAGTTGATGCTTCTGAAATAGTGCACATCGGCGATCATCCGGTACACGATATACAAGGTGCCGCTGAATCTGGCATCACATCTATTTGGCTAAACCGTAATAAAAGTGAATGGCCAGATTTACCAAAACCAGATAACACAATTATAAGTTTGAAAGAATTACCTGACTTACTAATAACATAATACCGCAATTATCCTAAATATTGATTTAACACACTATAATCACTAATATACTAACATGACAGATAATCCAAATATTATTGAAATTAACGAGCAAAATTTCGTTTCAGCCGTTGCAGAAAATTCTAATCGTGTTCCGGTATTCCTTGATTTTTACGCTGACTGGTGTGCTCCATGCCAAACACTAATGCCAGTTCTGACAAAGTTAGCTGAAGAATATCAAGGAAAATTTATATTCGCCAAAGTAAACAGTGATGAGCAAAAAGAACTCGCTGCTCAATTCGGAGTTAAAAGTTTACCGACCGTAAAGATAGTTAGAAATGGAAAAACCATAGATGAATTTCAAGGCGCAAAATCTGAACACGATTTACGTGAATTAATTGAAAAAGTCATTGATCATGAATGGAACCTATTACATCAACAAGCTGTGGCATTAATTCATCAAGGAGAACTTGATGATGCAATTGCCTTACTGCGCGAAGCTACCCAATTACAACCGCTCGATCTTCAAATTAAAATCGATTTGGCCTCGATTTTATTTCAAACCGGTAACACCAACGAAGCCAATTCGGTTATTGAAACTTTCAGCGAAACTGATAAACAAAATAGCAGTGTAATCGCATTATTGAGCCGCATTTCATATCAACAAATTGTGGATACTGCACCCGATTTACCCGAACTTGAGAACATACTGAATAAAAATCCAAATGATCTTGAGGCACGTGAGCAACTAATTGCTACTTTAATAATATCAGCTCAATATGAACAGGCAATGCAACAACTACTACAATTAATGAAGCTCGAGATGAACACAAAGCACTGCAGAGCTAAAAAAGGCATGCTCGATGTTTTCAGCCTACTCGGTAATAGTGGCGAATTGGTTAAACGCTACCGTAGTAAAATGTCCTCACTGTTAAACTAAATCGGCTATTTCGACCCTAATTATCCCTGAAACATGCATGGTTATATATTAATCAAGAGCTTAGACTAAATGCAGTTATCATATTTAAATAAATAACTCGAAACTAATGGATTCCAGCCAGAATTAATGGATAATAGGAACAAGTATTGGTAATCCTCCCCCCCTTATAGAAAACCAATTTCAGCAAAAGATTCATTTTTGTAAATAATATAATTTTAAAACCAGATGCAATTAAAATTGCACAACTTCGACTAATTTTATTGGTGTTAATAATCAAGGGGATGAGTATTGTGATTCATCGAAAAACGATAGTAGTATTTTTAATTTCTTTTTTTAGCTTCTCTATTACAGCCCATTCGGCACCGGAGAAAAACCAGATTTCATGGGCCGGCTGCGGTATTACTAAAAAAGCATTCATGCAAGAGTTAGCGCTCGCGTTTACAGCTAAAACCGGTATACAAGTATCTCTGCACGGTGGTGGCGCAACAAAAGGTATAAGAGACGCTGTAGCGAATAAAATCGATATCGGTGGTACCTGCCGAATGACATTACCCGGAATTGAGAAGTCTGAATTGCATGCCACATTGCATCCTGTCGCGTGGGATGCTTTAGCCGTAATAGCACACAAAAAAAACCCCGTAAACAATTTAACAACAAAACAAGTTAAAGACATTTACACCGGTAAGCTCACTAATTGGAAATCCATTAATGGCAGAAATGCTCCAATACACCTCTATATTCGACGTGGAAAAATATCCGGTGTGGGTTATGCAATACGTCAATATATTTTTAAAGACAGTGATATGAATTTTAAAAGCGATTATGTTGTAAATTCATCCGGTCCACTTGAACGTGCATGTGAAAACGATATTAACGCAATTGCGATCACCGGTATTAGTAGCGCTAAAAAACGAAATATTAAAGTTATAAAATTTGATGGTATGGAGCCAAGTTATAGCAATTTAAAAGCAGGTAAATATTTTTTATACCGCCCCCTCTATCTGGTTACAAGTCCGGCTCCCTCTAAAATAACAAAAGAATTTATTCACTATGCAACCTCCCGCGAAGGAAGGCGAATAATTCGAGAAAATGGTACTGTTCCTTACCTGGATGCCCCTAAACTATTATCGAAAATGTTAATTTATGGCTTTGGTGTAAAATAAACATTGTTTGAAACCAGACCAGCAGCGAATGCGCCGGTCTGGTTTCAAACACTAATTAACATTTAATCAATTCATCAACAACTTTATCCAGTATAAGATTAAAGTCTTCAGAATTTTTAATACCCGCACATTTAAGCTTTTCAATATTTTCAGCTGAGGCGTTATCCATTTGTGTATCCGCACCATACAGACTTGGTTGAATTCTGTAAAATTTGGAGTCTTTCACAGTAGACGCTATTTTTTTCATGTAATATTCTGTCATTTGCGGACCACCTTCTAACGCAATATCAAGCGAGGGTTTTGCCCAACGAAATATCCCCCAATTCTTTACCTGGCAATAAAAATAAGGTTGTAGTTCACGACCTGACCCTAAAGATAAAATCATCATGTCTTTTAGCCCATTAACATTATCAAATTTCAATGCTTCTGAATAAGCACATAAGGTAGGATCGTTTGCTACCACACCACCATCAACCAAATCCAGAATCTTTTGCCTTTTACCTAATGATTTAATTTGCACAGCTTCAAAATACGTTGGAGCTGCCGTGCTTGAACGCAGTAAATCTTTAACCAGAAAATCTTCATTTTTTTTAAGTGCATAGTGTTGAGAAAATATAATGGGTTTACGTTTTTTTATATCATAAGAGATTATACAAGTCGGTTTCGATAATTCACTTAATTTCGTATCCCCAAATGTTTTATCCAGTGTTTCTTCTAGGGCTTTAGCTGAAAATTTTTCATTTAATACTGACCACAGTGTCGACAGCTTTCTAAAAAAACTCCATCGAAATATTTTTTCACCATTTTTAAGATAAAAATCCACAGCATCTTGAGCAGAAAATTTAAGTTCCGCATTCTCACCAGGACAAACATAAACCGCAGCTAAAATTGCACCCGTACTGGTCCCTGCTACCAAATCAAAATACTGCCCAATGCGTGCATCTGGATTATTGGTTTTAAATTGTAATTTTTTTTCCAGGGTAACCAGTATCTGCCCCGGTATGATTCCGCGAATACCGCCACCATCAATAGATAAAATTTTAAAAGTCATAAATATTCGGGTGAAATTTATAAGCATCATTTAACTGCTTTTTTAGCGTTTCTATTATTTTAGCTATTTGACCTTCTGAATAAGGTGTTTTTTTAGTAGTACCCCATACAACATTGGGCCAGCAAAAATCTGATGGATCCCGACCTACAACATGGATATGTAATTGATTCACAATATTTCCGATAGTTGCAATATTAAGTTTGGAAACTTTAAAGTTACTCATAATATATGCTCCCATTAAATTAATTTCTTTTTGTATCTGTTTTTGTTCAGATTCAGTCAAATCAATAAACTCTATTTTCGATGTTTTAGGTACAATTATAAACCAGGGTAATAATGCATTATCCATCAACAATAATAAGCTAGTATCATTTTCGCCCAAGGTTAAGCAATCTGTAGCAAGACGTAAATCCAGTTCAAATTTAGACATGTTATTTTTAACTATTCATCAGTGAGTCGCTTTAGCACCCCAAATTTCTTTCAGACGTTTGTCGCGTCCACAGCTCCAGCGATAATAATTATAACGAACGGGATTATTCCTGGCATAATCCTGATGATAATTTTCTTTGCCTTTAATCGGATAAAAGATCGATTCTTGAAGAATTGGAGTGATAATTTTTTTATTTGGGAATTGAGCAACAACGCGCTCTCGCGACTTTTCTGCTAATGCGCGCTGATTAGAATCGGCAACAAAAATAGCACTCAAATAACTCGTGCCCTTGTCACAAAACTGTCCTTTGGAATCGAAGGGATCAATATTCACCCAATAATAATCCAGCAATGCTTCATAGCTAACTTTAGCGGGATCAAAAGTTACTTCAACAGCCTCATAATGACCTTGATGATTACCGGAATAGGTAGGATTTTTAGCAGTTCCACCAGTGAACCCCGATATCACAGTAGAAACACCGTCAAGTTTTTCAAAATCAGATTCCATACACCAGAAACACCCTCCAGCAAAAATGGCTCGATCAGCAAAAGCATTTGAAAAATAAAATAGTAAGGTAACTAAAAATAAAACTGTTTTAACCATAAAAACCAGTTCCGTAGTAATTTTACTTCATTGGTAATAATTTAATATAGGCTAATAGATCGAGCTGATCCTGAATTTTTAACGTCCGCAATGAAACCATCACTGCACCTGGTTGACCATTTCGAATTTTATGAAAAATTTCCCAGGGATTATTATTTGCAACCGTTCCTAGATATTCAGGGTTTTTCTTCCAACCATGAAATGAAATTTTTCTTCCATCCATCCCATGACAAACAGCACATATCGTTTGATAAATACTCTCACCCCGCTGAACATTTCCTTTAATTTTCTTATTGGAGTAATCAATATATTGCGACATATCGATCTGACCACGACTCACAAAAAGAGCTAAATAATCCAGTTCTTTATCAGAAATCATAGTTTCAGTATAACCATGGATATCATTGCGGATTATGGATTTAATACGATCAACAGACTTACCTTCCATATCCCGTATTCCTTTAATACCAGTATAATGTGAACCTTTACTATAAGCACCTTCACGGCCCTTATAATCCCAGCCATGACATTCTTTACAGCGCCATGTTGATTTACCCGTTTTTGTACCCGTTGCAGGATAGTGTGAATGTGTTTTGGTAGGAACTGACGATTGAAACATAGCAGTCCAATTATCGTAAATTTTTCCACCACGGCAAAGTTTCCATGCAACAGATGGTTTTTCTAAGCCATCAGCAAATAGCAACATCGAACTTGCCCCATTAATGACGACTCCAACTAAAACCATTAACATAGATCGTAACGTTATTTTTATCATACTCATACCTAAATTAGCTTGCTTACCATGGGCAATTGATAGCATCACAAGCGTTCAACATTTATACTGCAAGCATAACTTAATTCGTTTGTATCAATCCAGCTGTTTTAATCAAAAGTGTCTACATATAGGTATTTATTAGCCCGTATTTAAGGTAATTAGTGACTTACTCAATAGCTGTTGACACGAGTTCGGCTCATACATGCTAGGTATTTTTTTCTTTCAAGCGACCTGTTACATATTTGTGCAAAACACTCGACATAAGTGTTTGGTATGGCAAACCTTTTGAAGCCAAACGCCTGGATTCGTGTTTGACAAAAATCGCGACGGCTTTAGCAATACACTGGTGCTCTGTGAAGTGGCCAAATTAACTATGCCACTTCACCTTCGACCCTTTTAATCAGTATCAATTATTAACGAGATAACGGTATACTTTTAAGAGGTATGCGCTAGGCAGTTACGAATAATTGAGCGTAATCATAAGATGCTCTTAACAATATTATCGAACTGCCCAGTGCACTTACTTCGTTAACGAATACTCAGAGTTTGTCGCGACACCGACTCATCTATAATACTTTCAAGGTGAATGCGAAGCATGAGAAGGTGCCCTGGGGTGCGAAGAAGTAAGTTCGCATTGTTAGGCATTTTCTCAGTTTATTTGTGATGGGTCTGTTTTTTTAAGAAAGTCATCTGAAAGCTTATTAAGTAATTCTTCATCCGCCAACCCCTCATTTCTAATAGCAATTAATTGCAAGAATGCACTTGACCTACTATGACCATCAAATAACAATGCCATATGTTTGTCTCTGTTTATTACTAACCTGTATAAATAGGTATATGTCTCGTGTGATTTTTCTTTTTTGTTAGTAATAATATCTGCGTACTCTGATAATACATTATTACAAAACAATTCAAGCGCTCTTTCTTTAATTTTAGTAAATATTTTCCAGTCAGACTCTTTCATAATTTTTCTTCTATTGCCTAACGCTTCGTTAATCTGCGGAGAAAACGGGCGCTTTTTTTGCGTCTTTTGCAAAAAACGCGCGGGTTTGCGGAGTCAATCTTGAGCTACTTATGTGTGCCTGTTTTAAGTTGATAATTCATATAATTTTACCACTGACTTCCAGTTTCGTGTTGTCGCTGCAACCTCAAGCTTTTTTTCTATAAATGTGTTTGATAACTTACTTTTTCCATACCCATTAGGACAATACAAGTACACTTCTTTTCCTTTAATATTCAATTTTTCAGGTAATTTTACGTATTTATTTAAATCAGTAATTTTATCTTTATTTGGTTTAGTCGCCAAAAAGGTAACTAACACCTTAGTACCTTCATTTTCTAAATCAATAGTTCCAAATGGGTTATTCTTAATTATATTCTTTAAATCAAGTTTAGTACGAATTTCAACGGGCACTTTAAACTTAAATTTATTTTTAATAGTATTCTCTATTAAACTTTTAATATTTGATATACTTTTATCTTTCGTTTCAAATATCACATTCCCACTTTGAATATAAGTCTCTACATTTTTAAGGTCTAGAGATTCATATAAAAATTTAAGCTCGGGCATTTTTATTTTATTTTTTCCACTGACATTTACCCCCCGTAATAACGAAATATATTTCATTAACTAATAATCCTTAAAGCAACGTCGCAATTAACAGGCTCTTTTTTTATTGGCCGATTTTTGGCCAATGAAAAAAGAGTCCTGGTTGAATTGCTTTGTTATGTGATTTTTCATGGCTTAAACATTTTTAACTGTAATTCTTTTACTGCTTTAAAATGTTTTACATTACTTGAAACTAATGTGATGTTATTTTCTACTGCGGTTGCAGCAATGATTGCATCACCTGCTCTCATATTTGATGATAGTGCATATTCTTCAACATATATTAATGCTCTATGTCCTATGTTTTCAGTAAGAGGTAATATGGAAAACTCAAATTCACTAATAAAGTCTTTCACAAATTTATGGTGTGTTTTATTCTTTGCACCTTGTAGTAATTCCATGTAACTCTGAATAGATAAATATTTATCGTCATCCTTCTCAATTAACTTAGCGGCTTTATTATTTCCCCTCTGAACCCAGATTAATATATCTGTATCATATATCATGTCGGGGGTTTCTTAAAATAGCTAGTTCTTCTAATACAGTTTCTTTAGATTTATTAGTCATACCAAAAAAAGGATGATCTACTATTTTTGACGTTTTTTTCTCTCTAACAGGTTTAATCACACCTTTTACTTTCCCGTGATACAGTACAGTAACACTTTCATTTCGAGCAAGTGCTTTTAGAATTTCGTTTGTTTTATATCTTAAATCGACTATTGATGCTTTCATGATTACTCGCAGAATATTAAATATGTCTAGTCATTATAGACATTTTCAATAAATACTCAACCGCATTATTTAGTATGAATATCAAATAGTTACATGTGAAATTTGGCTTTTTACAAATAACGCTTAGTTAAGTTGCAAAAAAAGCGCGGGGTTTCAGAGTCAGCCATTAGCCATTCCTTGTCAACAAGGCGAATGAAAATAATTCATTGCGAAGCACAATAAATAAATTATTGTCGCGTTAGTTCGTAAAAAACAAGTGCGTGCATCTATATTCTCATGCTCAAGATGTCGGAACAAGTCCGCACCAGTCAACCATCAGGATCTAGGAACAATATTCAAACAATTGTTCCTCTAACCACATTTCGTGGTCCCAGAAAATCGTAAGTACCCAAACGTGCCCATTCCTATTCGATGAATTCTATCTTCACCGATAACAAATTAATGGTTACAACAACCAGTGTTGCTCCAACTCCGTATTGGTTTTATGATCGCAACGAAACTTTAAACTTGTTATCTCATTATGAAAAAGCCTTAGTAACATCAAACTCAACTTTATCTCGCATCATATAAAAACAGGCTCGAGATAATTTATGTGCGACTGCTTTAATGGCAATCACTTTTTTCGTTTTAGCGCATTGTCGTTGATAGTAACTTTTAATAACATCACTATACCCCAGGGCACCCTCTCTTGCTTCGCAATTCACCTCGTAGCGTATTGAATAATTCGCGGCTTCGACAAATGCCCAGGACAAATACTTATTACCATTCTTACGATTGTTCTCGCCTTTCTTTTTACCGTTACTGACGCGTTTGCTTTGTACGCAGCGACAGTAAGAGGCGAAATTTCCAGCTTTCTCGAAACGAGTAATATCACCTGTTTCAAGCATTATCGTCAACGCCAGTATTTTTCCAATTCCAGGTACTGTTAACAAGAATTGAAATTCGGATCGGAGTTTAATGCGATTCAGAATCGCGCTTTCGAGTATTTTTACTTGTTTCTGGCATTGGTGTAATACCGACAAGTTACAATTCAATGCCAATGCGTGATCGTTATTGGGTAATTGTAGGACAACATCTTCCGAGCTCATTCGTTTTATAAAATTACTTTTAATGGAACCGCCTGTGTTTCGTGCAATCAGGTTGTGTATACTCAATAGATTCATGGTTTGCATCCGAACCCGTTGGTGACAAATTTAATCGTAACAAGTGAGCAAGCCATCTGGCATCATCAGTGTATTTTTAGGCCGCTGTAAGTCTGTACTGCTGCGGTATTAACCGAGTGGCAGTGATAACCTGCTGCCATTAATCCATCGTCACCAATACCAATTGAATGTCGATTCAATTGCTATCCCTTTAATTTGCATTTGATAGGGGGATAACTCACTAAGGATCATTGGTAAATTATTGGGCAGTCGTTTGTTGTAAATCACTTTGTCATTCTCATCTAATAAATCAAGTACACTATTATTTGAATGTAGATCTATTCCAGCATATAGTTTCATTGTGAGTTCCTCTTATGGGTTAGGTTGATATTAACTTCTTAAATTAACATTACCGCCTAATTGAGGAACGCGCTAGATGATTATCAACTTGAACGTATGGTTATATGCCGTTTTGTTAATTCACTGAACGCTTAAGAATTTCCGATACAAACTGATTAATACTCTTATCTGATGCTGTAGCTCTTGCAGCTATTTCTCGATGTAGATCAGATGGTATTCGAAGATTAAACTTTCCAGAATAATCTTTTGTTGGGTTGATACCTTCTT
>JBGMRJ010000051.1:12290-20238 GCA_048061315.1 Gammaproteobacteria bacterium | reverse complement strand
ACATCACATTCAGCATGATGTAATACACCATTTGCAGTTGAACCGAGTAATAGACCAACACCATGGCGACCGTGTGAACCGATGATAATTAGGTCATTTTTATCTTTTTTAGCGTGTGAGACTATTTCAGTGTGGGTTGGTCCAAACGACACAATTTTATTAATTTTTACGAGTGAATATTCTTTTATAAAATTATCTAATGATATTTCTGCGCCTTTTAACAAGTCTTCCTGAGGGATATCCCAATTGTATGAGGTTGGCATGTCGGCACCAATGCCAATTAATGGATAATATTCAACAACATGTATTAGGGTTAGTTTTGTGTCATCAGCGTCAGCCACTTCAAGTGCCCGAGTGATTACGTGTTTAGCGGATTCAGAAAAATCAATCGCGATTAAAATATTTTTATAATGCTTATTAGTAGCCATATCTCATACCCCTACCAGCAATTAATAATACACCATTAATATAGTGTCGATTTATAAAATTTCAAGCTTGATCTGAATCAAGAATAATTCATTTATTCGTTATCGAGTGTAGATACCAGCGGCATCCCAATCTACGATGAAAATATTTTTCTCTGCTTTATATCGAAAATTTCGGCTCGAAGTAAATAATAATTTTTTACCATCAGACGAAAATACCGGATAACCATCAAAACCACTGTAATACGTAATTCGTTCTTGCTTTCTGGTTTTTATATCCAGTATATAGATATCATAATTACGTCCGTCTTTTTGACTCATATTGGATGAAAAAATAATTTTATTACTTTTAGGATCAAAGCTGGGACTAAAATTTGTTGCACCATTTCGGGTAAGTTGTATTGGTTTCCCGCCATTAAGCTTCATCATAAAAATTTCATAATTACCACCTCGAATAACGCCTTGTGATAATTGATATCTATAATCGTGTAATTTATTGCCTTTAGGCCGCGATGCTCGCCATACGATAGTGTTGCCATCATGTGAAAACGATGCATCACCATCAAATCCATCTGCATGGGTAAGTTGTTTAACCGAGCTGCCATCGATGTTCATGATATAAAGTTCCATATCACCGGAACGATTGGAGCTAAAAATTACTTTATCGCCTGTTGGTGAATACGTAACGTCCCCATCATACACATCTGATTTTGTTATACGTTCGGAATTTCCTCCGATTGGATCATCGATATAAATATCGTAAGCAGAATACAATAACCAGGTATAATCTTTTGAATACTCCGGTTTAACAGGACATTGATAATCTATTTTTTGTGTTGACGAATACATTATGGATTTAGTATCTGGTGAAAAAACCGCGTATGCGGCTACTCCTTTACCAGTGGATAATTGATTGACTTCAGTACCATCGCTACGCATTCGAAATACCGCATCACAGCGTAAACTATCTCGTGTTGATTGAAAAATAATGTCTTTATTATCCGGGGAAAATGATGCCCTGGCATTTTCTCCGGTAAATGTTAGCTGCTTTACTTTCGTTAAATGATCTTCACCATAATACAATTGTGCTTTGCGTACATTGCGTTCCTTGGGACCATCAATGATTCCACAAGAATTTAACAATAATATAATACTGGAGAGTACTAGAAATAGTTGGGGGTGCTTTAAGTTATGCAGAAAATGAGTCCGGGTATGCATCGATATTATCCTTAATGTTTAGCATTTAATCCAGCTTCCAGAATAGCAATATTGAACATAAATTCAAACGTAAAAATAGCAATCTCCCGAAAATATGGGAGATTGCTAACAATAGAATTTTGCAATAATAGCTTACTCAGCAGCTATTTCAGCTTCTTCTTCAGGCGTATCAATAAGAGTATCGAGTTTATGTCGCATGAAGGCATAATACATAACTGGAATAACCACCAGGGTTAAAATCGTCGAAACCAAAATACCAAATATTAGTGACAATGCTAAACCATTAAAGATAGGATCATCTACTATAAAAAATGCACCTAACATCGCGGCAAGGCCAGTTAATATTATTGGTTTCGCACGCACGGCTCCCGAACGAATAACAGCAACTTCAAAATCAATTCCCTCCCGCACCTGCTGATTAATAAAATCAACCAGCAATATTGAGTTCCTCACGATAATCCCTGCTAGAGCAATCATACCGATCATGGATGTCGCGGTATATTGAGCCCCAAAAAGAGCATGGCCGGGTAACACACCGATGATAGTTAACGGGATAGGAGCCATAATAATTAAAGGCACAACATACGATCGAAATTGCCCAACAACCAATAAATAAATCATTAATATTCCTACCGAATACGCTATGCCCATGTCACGAAAGGTTTCATAGGTAACCTGCCATTCACCGTCCCATTTCAAGCTGTATTCATAAGGATTATCAGGTTGGGAAAAAAATGATTGTGAAATTTTATGGCCATAGGATAATACTTTATCGTTCAATTGAAAAACCATATCAAACATACCATATAACGGACTATCCAGTTCACCTACTGCATCAGCCGTTACAAAAACAACGGGGAGTAAGTCTTTATGGTAACGCGCATTTTCAATAGTGGTTTCCTTAACTGTAACTAAATCAGCCAAAGCAATTAACTTACCATTCTTGTTTCGCACTCGATAACTTAAAACATCATCGATAGTGGATTTATCTTCGAGAGAATTTTCTAGTCGTATCGGCAGTGAATATTTTACATTACCATTGTGCATAAAGCTGACATCTTCACCATTTAATGCTGTTGAAACGGCACTCACTATTGTTTGTGGTGACACATCCCATAATGCTGCTTTTTTCTGATCGACTTTAACGATTAATTTTTTTGCTCCGGCTTCAACCGTATCATCCACGTCAACAATGGACTCGGTAGTTTCAAATATAGCGCGAACCTGTTTTGCCACGGTTATTTGACCGTCATAATCCAAACCATAAATTTCAGCAACCAATGGCGAATAAACCGGTGGACCAGGCGGTACTTCAACAATTTTCACATTGGCATTTAGCTCATTGCCAATTTTTTGTAGATCGGCGCGTACTGCAATTGCGATTTCATGACTCTTTCGCTCACGTTGACTTTTATCAACCAGGTTAACTTGCAAATCACCCGAATGCGCTTCTTCACGTAGATAATACTGGCGAACCAATCCATTAAAATTAATAGGCGCTGCAGTACCCGCATAAATCTGATAATCTTTTACCTCGGGAATTTCAGCAATATACTTACCCAACTCACCCAGTACATGATTAGTTTCTTCTAGCGGCGTGCCTTCCGGCATATCGACAATCACCTGAAATTCAGACTTATTATCAAAAGGTAACATTTTTAACGCTACTAATTTAACAACCGCCAGACTTACGGATAAACCAATTAAAAATAAAATTAGCAGTAACAATTTGTAACGGTTGGATTTACCCGCATCACCTCTTAAGAATGGACCAATAACCCGGCTAAAGAAATTATAGCTACTATCACCGGAATTTGTTCCTTTCGATTTGTGTTTTACATTTGTTAATAATTTGTTTGACAACCAGGGTGTAAAAATAAAGGCTACTGCTAATGAGATTAACATACCGATAGAAGCATTTATGGGTATTGGCCCCATATACGGTCCCATTAATCCGGTAACAAATGCCATTGGTAATAGCGCAGCGATAACAGCAAAAGTAGCAAGTATCGTGGGACCTCCCACTTCATCGACAGCTTGTGGAATTAATTGCGTAAGTTTCGCCGTACCGAAGCCGATATGCCGATGTATATTTTCAACAACCACAATTGCATCATCGACGAGTATGCCAATTGAAAAGATAAGAGCGAATAAAGATACTCTGTTTAATGTGAAACCCCACGCCCAGGAGGCAAACAATGTAATCGCAAGCGTGATAATAACCGCGGCACCAACAATAATGGCTTCTTTAAAACCAATAGCAACTAATACCAGTAAAATCACCGATATGGTTGCAAAAATTAACTTCTTGATTAAATGTTTTGCCTTAGCATCTGCGGTTTCGCCGTAGTTACGAGTCACGGTGACATTAACGCCATCCGGAATAAATATTCCTTTTAATTGATCAACCCGTTTAATAATATTATTTGCAATATCAACCGCATTAGTACCCGGCTGTTTTGAAATGGCCATCGTAACTGCAGGATATCGACCTGTTTTAGTTCCATGTTGTGCATAATGTCGTGCGTGTTCCGGGCCACGTTTAACAGTAGCAACATCACGCAAATACACAGGTAAGCCAGCATGTACACCAACAATTAAATCTTTTATTTCTTCAGCTGTTGATAAAAATTCACCTGCCTGGATAGCAATGGCTTTATTTTCAGTTACAACGTAACCAACCGGCATTGCCGCATTACTTAAATTAAGCGATTTTCTGAGATCATCAATTGACATATTATGTGCGGCTAATGCACTACTATCTAATATGACGTGAACAACATCTTTGGTGCCACCAATAGTATAAATATCCCGGGTACCGCTAACCCGTTTAATTTCTGTTTCAATTGCGTGAGAAACTTTTAATAAATCATAAGTCCCTCGGGTATAATCATCTATCCATAAGGTTAGTGTTACGATGGGAACATCGTCAATACCTTTTGGTTTTATCAGTGGCTGACCGACACCTAAATTAACGGGTAGCCAATCTTTATTAGAATAGATAGCATTATATAAGCGTACAATTGCCTGGGTTCTATCCTGCCCAACCTCAAATTGTACCGTTAAAATGGACATACCAGGACGTGACACCGAATAGACATGATCCAGCCCTTCGAGCTCGGAAATAATTTGCTCTGCAGGTGAACTAATAATCTGTTCTACTTCTTTTGCCGAAGCACCGGGGAATGGAATAAACACATTTGCAAATGTAACATTAATCTGCGGTTCTTCTTCACGCGGCGTTATTAACACTGCAAATAAACCCAATAAAAAACCGACAAGTGCTAACAATGGTGTTATTTCCGTTAACAAAAATGCTTTTGCAATACGACCTGAAAAACCTAACTTTTCCATGCTAATTTTCCTTTCGATTATTTATTCTGGTATTTAATTTGAACTGCCGCTTGAACCGGATCCTGAATAATTTCTTCACCTTGTGATAAACCGGCTGAGACTTCAATTTGATCCACACCAACATCCTGACCTAATCGAATTTGACGAAAACTTAAACTACCATTTTTATTTCTGACATACACTGCGGTAACTTCACTACGGTATGCGATGGATTTTTTTGAAATAACCAGTGACTCTTTTTCATCAACACTAAAACTAACCTTGATATACATACCCGGGTAAATTTTATGTTCACCGAGTGGCAAATACAATTGCACTAAAAACGTATGTGAAACAGGATCGGCATAAGGACTAATTGACATTGAGCTAACCGGAATTCGATGGTTTTTCTTTTCACCAACATACACCCAGGCTTTTTTACGTTTGCGAACTGCATGAATTATTTCTTGAGGAATTTGAGTTGTTGCGCGTAATTTTTCCAACGATAAACCTGTCATCAATTTAGTGCCAACTCGAACACTCTCACCTACTTCAACCAATCGCTTAACAACAATACCACTATAGGGAGCACGCACAATTGTATTTTCCAACGATTCCTGAGCCTGATCGACTTTAGCTTCTGCAGATTTTAACCGTGCTTCAGATTGATCTAATGCCGATTTTGAAACCAGTTTCTTATTGTAAATGTCTTTAATTCGATTATGTGATAATTGCGCTACTTTTAATTTAGCACTGGCGGCATCAAATGCGGCTCGAATTTCCTTGTCACGAAACTGCACAATAATGCCACCTTTTTCAACATAATCATCGACATCTACCGGGATATCAATTATCCGTCCTGACACTTGTGATGATACAGTTGCCTGATGCACTGCTTCGACTAGCGCATCAAGATTTCGTAATACCGGTGAATTTAATAGCTCTACTTTTTCACTTCGTAATGGTGCAGCCGATATGGATGATACTGTTATCATCAAAATAAAAATTGAAGATAATGAGTATTGTGCGATTTTAGAAAACGATAAGACGTCACGCGTCATTGCTGAGAACATGGTTGTTACTCCCTAAACAGTCACTTCTGGAAATCGTGAGATAATTATTATTTGAACTATATTAATATTACCTTATATACTATTTAAAGTTAAAGTACTTTCTTAAAGTATTTTATTAAATAGCTGATTTAATACCATATAATAGTTAGTGAAATTAAAATAATGTTTATTTAATGAGCACTGTAAAGTGGCACTAATATAACCAACATTGGGGATAGGGTAATTTGATAAGACTCCGGCACGATGCTATTTGGAATTTACATCATGCCGGATTAAACGACTTTATATTATTTAATGACGCCTTAACTCATATTGCTCGATAGCAACTTCATGACCATTCAGCCTTCTAATACGCGATTGACCAATATGCGCCATACCAATTTTACGCATCACTTTTCCCGATGCAAAATTATTGCTGGTATGATTGGCCGTTAATTTTTGCAACTTCATCGCACGAAAAGCAAAACGGATAATGGCACTACTGGCTTCGGTACAAAAACCCATATTCCAGTAAGGCTCACCAATCCAGTAACCCAGACTTGCTTCACCACGCGCAATATCCATTAAGCTAATTGCGCCTATCAGATCATTCGTCGGGGTGTACACTACAGCATAGGTTACTGCCAATTTCTGATACCATTGTAATTGATGACAGGCAATCCATTCAGCGGCTTGCTGATTATCATAGGGATGTGGAATGCTCATAGTACTTTTCGAGACATTCACATTCCCAGCTAATTTTTGAACGTCAAAAGAATCACTTTTGGTAAAGGGCCTCAATGTTAACCTTGATGTTATAATTGTTGACTGTTCCATTATTATTTCCTTATAGCTTATTATATTAATAACGCCAAAAATATCCCGAGATGTTGCGTGGTGAACTTTTCTCATTTGCAATAAAATTAATCGACTTTGATTTCACCGCTTTAATCTTTGGTTTTACTGTACAATGCATTTTCACCAACCGTGGATCGTGTTGGATATCACACCTAGGTACTGGTTTAACAAAATTAATTGCATCTATCATTGCTATACCTCCTTGATACTATTGCGGTAATAAAATCGCATAACTTTATTTCCATATTGATAAATTAACAGTCCAATAGTAATTGTGACCGTTCCCATGTAGGTCGAAAATGTAATTTCCTCGTTATTTAAAATAGCCCCTATCATCAACGCCATAACGGGTGTTACCAAAGTAATTAGTGCTACCTGACTAGCTTCAACGTGCTTTACAACATAAACAAATAAAACAAAACCCAACACCGAACCAATCACCCCTAAATACAATGTTGATGCGATTGCGTTAATCGGAAACTCAGTAGGCAAGCTGCCATCGGCAATTAACCAGGTTATAAAATACAGTGGTAATGCATACAATAAACCACCGGTTGTAATGCTCAGTGAAGGTAAATCACTCTGTAATGATTTTAACCAGACAATACTAACCGAATGAAAACCAACCGCAAATAAAATGGCAACTATGCCATAAATCGCGACCTGCCCTAACTCACCTGCGACTCCAAAAATAAAGTACAAGCCGGTAAAACTCATCATTAAGCCTGCCAATTTAATTGCAGTTAAACTTTTTTCTTTTAACCAAACTGCTGCTAATAAACCGGTTACGATGGGTGTTAATCCAAAAATAACTGATATCAAACCAGAGCTTATATACTGCGAGCCCCAGTACGACAATGTCATCATGCAATAAATAGCCAGCCCCGCGCCCAAATAAGTACGGCGAGCAGATTGATGCCACGGCATTGAAATTTTAAATAATTTCACAATCAACAAACTCACTACCAAAGCAACCGTCATACGCGACAAAACACCAAACGAGAATCCAAACCCCTCGGCACTCCATTTAATCGCCAACGGTGTAGTACTCCAAACTAAAAT
>JBGMRJ010000051.1:0-12190 GCA_048061315.1 Gammaproteobacteria bacterium | reverse complement strand
GACTGTGGCCTTTGGAATTCGTTTCGTTTTTAGTTAAACTTTATGGAAACTTTGTCCTCCGGCCGACAGTCAGGGTATTGCGTACCATCCAGGCTTTGGCTTGATAACTGAAACCCACAATACTATTAATGCTGGTATGTGAATCTGCGGCTGCGTTTAACGGAGAAAAAGTGGAACATAACGTTAATGCTAATAAATCACGCTTCTCAGCCACACGGATACTCGCCACAGAAACGACATTACTGTCATTCTCTGTAGGGGTTTCAAATTGTGAGCTAAAGTGATTCATGTATTTTAGTGTACGCTTAGATAGATATTAGTCAATATTGAATGTTACTAAGTTGTAACAGATATGACATTTATTGTTACAACTGGTGCAATTATATCAGTTGAATATCAATGTTGTGATCCCGGTAGCGAAGATATAAACCGGCTCCCAATATAACAGACCAGACAACATAATTTGGAAACCAAACAGACCACCAATCTGGCTGAAAGAATTCAGCTTCAGGACGATGAAAAAATACCTGCCCTAAGATATTCCAGAACAACACAACGCCAAAACCCGTTATGCCAATTAACCGTAGTTGCTGAGATACAGTAATGCTACTTGAAATCCGATTTTTCATTTTAATTAACATAACAACTCCTTTATCACTAATTACTCAAATAACGTGAAACTAGTGTAATAAACTTAAATTAATTAATTATTAATTTACATGATAATTTAAGCTATTATTTCAATATAATTTGATTGATTAATAAGCTTATGACTATATTTATCTATTTATTACAGCTTTATTACACAATAAATCATTTACATAACTCGCCATCGAATCGGCTAACGTTAGATGCTGATCAGAATCCAAATGAATGCCATCCATTTTACTGGCAGATGTAACATCGGCAACATTAAAAAAATGACACTTAAATTGCGCTGCAATCACTGCGAATGCTTTATCAAGACCTCGGCTTTTTAAATCCGCCCCTTTAAATTTATCAGCCATCATTCCCATTGGTTTTAAAATGCGGGGTGGAGCCATAACAACTATTTCAGGCACGGGCATTCCCGGCTCTATGTCTGCATTTCGAATCGTTTTAATAATTTGAGCCATGCCTTGAGCACTATGCCAGGCAGTAAAATCATGCATCGATTGAAAATCATTGGTCCCTAACATAATGATGACTAACGATAATGGCGAATGCGATTCGATTGTTTGAGCCAAGCCAACAACACCATTTCGCCCCGCTTTAAAAGGGTCATCCCAAACTGTACGACGTCCATTGAGACAGTCTTCGATTACTCTACAACGCAAACCCGACAACGCTAATTTAGTTTCCATGACACGCGGCCAGCGATATTTCTCTGACAAGCGCTTTCGTGTCGGCGGAATTATCCCCCATGACAGTGAGTCTGAATAAACAAGAATCGAGTGCACCAGTTTGCTCCTTTAGATAGTGTCTAGATTAATTTAAATCCAAAAAAAAACCGCAGTCTTTTGGACTGCGGCCTTTAGTTTGAATTCGTTTGTTTAATTTATTCCGAACATTCATTCCTCAGACACACAGCCCACCACATACGCACACGCACAATAATAGTGGCGACCGGTTTGCGTAAAATAATGTGTGTCATTGAAAAAATCATAGTTTAAAGTAACGTTTTTCTTTATAACAAGTCAATAAAAATTTGAAATTAATTACGATTATTTATTTAAAATAATTATTTTGTATTGCTAACTTCCCAACTGCATAAAAAATCCGGGTTTTTTATCGTTTCTCCCGTTGCAGTAAGATTGTATTCACCCGGTTCAGCAGCTTTAATGCAACTGGTATCGGGAGGCATTTTCCATTCATGGCCTTTAAAACTACCATTGAGTAATATTAATATGCCATCGGTTTCTGAGGCATATTTTATCAGGCCGTGCATTTGTTCCTGTGATTCAATTTCACCCTTAGTATTTAAAATGCTAATTCCAATTAAGATGGATTTCCCCGGTAATTTTTTGGCAAATTCTTTATCAAATTTCATTTACAGCGTTCCCCATATGATGATGAACGTTCAAACATGTTGCAGCACGCTCCAAAAAATTTCACACTCACCAGATTGGGTTGCTATAAAGGCTGAATCACCGGTAATGGTCACTGAGAAATCCATAGTTCTTTGTAATAATGCTGCTGCAGATTTTATGCTATCCCAATCAAACTTATAAATTGAAGCGTTTAATTTTTTAAATTTTTCTTGAGATTGATCCCACCAAACGTTTGACTTTGAATTAAAACAATACACCTTAACAGCCGATGATATTCTGGTCGCTTTTTTTATTCGATCAACTGCAGGTTCTCCTACGTCAATCCAAAGTGCAGTTTGATTATCAAGTGTTTTAAGCCAGATATCCGGTTCATCCACGGCACTCAAACCTTTGGTAAATTCTAGTTTCTCATCTGCATTAATACAATATGCCAGAATTCGCACCATCATTCTTTCTAATGTTTCAGATGGATGTTGTGCGATAGTTAAATTCAGAGCATCATAATAATCCCGATTAATATCCGATAATGATATTCTCAATTTATAAATAGTTGGTTTTAGTGCCACACACGTTACCCTAGTTATTTGATTTAATTTCAACAAGTAATTTTTTTGCTGCTGTCATAATGATCGCCCAATCACTATCCTGATGTAATATTTCTATTGATTCTGGAATACTGCGCTTACGCGTATCATAATAACGATTAAATTCAAGCAATGCTATTTGCTCATTGTCAGAAAAAGATCGTTTTAACAAATGTGACTCTAGATTATATAAGTCACTAAACCACCGACACATTAGCTCTAGAGCAACGTTTGCAGATGGTGATTTTTGCTGAAAATCCAACTGTTGTTGTTTTGAGGAAAGTAATTCTAAAACTTCAATTACCGATTTTCTAAACTCATCATGGGATGTCATCTCGCTATTTTAATATAAAAACAAGTCTAATAAACCCTAAATATTGTAATTATAAGTACATCCTGCACACTATCAGCATTTGTCAACATCCCGATTATAAGTATTTTGATTGGGATTAGCGGTAATGCCTGTTACACTTTATGCTCTATCGTAATCATTAATCCGTATTAACTATTGTTGTAGAAGCATGTCTAATTCGTTAAATCCAGCCCAAAACAAAGCCGTGAAACATATTAGCTCACCATTGCTTTTATTAGCCGGTGCAGGCAGTGGTAAAACCCGCGTTATTACGACAAAAATAGCCTATCTAATTGAATCATGTGGCTATAATCCTAAAAATATTGCAGCGCTAACATTCACTAATAAAGCTGCTAAAGAGATGAAACAACGCGTTTCTTCATTACTGAAAAATACCAATACCAAAGGGCTACGAATTTCTACCTTTCATTCCCTCGGGTTGGATATCATTCGGAAAGAATGTATCGCCATGGGTTATAAACCTGGCTTTAGTATATTTGACACGTCTGATAGCTTAAGTTTAATCCGTGAATTATTACCCAAATTAATTGGTACTAGTAATAACCAGACATTAAAAGATACCTCCGAGATTATTCTTCGAAAAATATCTTCCTGGAAAAGCGCATTTGTTTTACCGGAATCTGCAATTAAAGTGTCTATTGACAGTGTGAGTGATAATACCGCTGCTCAAATTTACTTACAATATAATCATCACTTAAAAACCTATAACGGCATGGATTTTGATGACTTAATCATGTTACCGGTTTTATTATTTCAGTCTAACCCGGATGTTTTAGAACGATGGCAAAATCGAATTCGCTATTTATTGGTGGATGAATATCAGGATACTAACGAAACGCAATATACATTAATTAAAACACTTGTGGGCGTTCGTGGCGCATTCACCGTTGTGGGAGATGATGATCAGTCGATTTATTCCTGGCGTGGTGCACAACCTGAAAATTTATTTCAATTACAAACTGATTTTCCGCAACTGGAAGTGATCAAACTTGAACAAAATTATCGTTCCAGCGGTAGGATTCTAAAAGCTGCGAATCACTTAATTAAAAACAATAACCATCTAATTGAGAAAAAACTGTGGAGTGAGCTCGGCTATGGAGACCCTATAAAAGTACTCACAACCCGTAATGATGAACACGAAGCAGAACAAGTTATCGCTGAACTACTGCACAGTAAATTTTTAAAACGTACCAAATTTAGCGACTATGCCATTTTGTACCGTGGCAATCACCAGTCACGATTATTTGAACATCGATTACGCGAACACAACATTCCCTATTATTTGAGTGGTGGCACATCATTTTTTTCGTATTCTGAAATAAAAGACATTATGGCATATCTACGCCTGGTCACAAATCCGCATGACAATAATGCTTTTGTGCGAATAGTCAATACTCCACGCCGCGAAATTGGTCCAACGACACTGGAAAAATTAAGCCACTATGCCAGCATGCGTTCGGTAAGTTTACTCGATGCCTGTTTTGAAATGGGTCTCGAACAATCGCTTAGCCCTAAAGCATGTGAACGTTTACGCCGTTTTGCTGAATGGGTTATTAGCATTGCCGACCTTGCTGAATCAGAAACCGGAATGAATGCCGTCAACAAATTACTCGAGGATATTAATTACGAGACCTACTTGCTTGATAATTCCAAAGATGAAACTGATGCAAAACGCCGTTATGACAATGTTTTGGATCTGGTTAACTGGTTGCATCGCCTGGCTAAAAAAACGGAAAACGAAGATGACGATGTCACAAACGACACTGGTGCTAAATTAATCGATCTTGTTAATAAACTAACACTGATTGATATTCTTGATAGCGATGATGATAATAATGATCAGGATCAAGTTCGTTTGATGACACTACACGCCGCAAAGGGACTGGAATTTCCCCATGTCTTTTTAGTGGGCGTGGAAGAGGAAATCTTGCCACACCGAACTAGTATCGAAGAAGACAATATCGAAGAAGAACGCCGACTCGCCTATGTTGGAATTACCCGTGCTCAAAAAACCTTGATCATTAGTGTCGCCTCTTATCGTAAACGTTATGGCGAAATTATTGAATGCATCCCAAGCCGGTTTTTAGAGGAACTACCCGAAGATGACCTGGAATGGCAGGGTAAGGCCAGTGAACAGGATCCAGAAACGCGGATTGAACGAGGCTTGGCGCATTTAGAAAATTTACGTGGGATGTTACGGTAAATTATTTGCCGCAAGGGTATATTTTATTAAGAAAAATCAAATATTTAAAATTTACTCTTTGCGGCAAACAGGGTTTTGTTTACTGACTACTATCTACCATATGCTTAATTGCGGCTTTGACAGCCTCATCACTTAAATCTGCTCGGCCACCTTTGGCTGGCATGCCCTTAAAACCTTTTAAAGCATGACTCACCAGTGTAGACATACCTTGCGCTATTCGTGCTTTCCATGCGGCTTTATCACCTAATTTAGGAGCTCCGGCAGCACCCGTACCGTGGCATGCAAAGCAAGCTGATTTGTATATTTTGTCACCAGATACAACGGCATCTGCTCCAGCTGTACTTCCAACTGATCCAACACGAACCTGGGCAACTGGCTTGATACGCACCATTAGAGCTGCTTGATACATCGGATCATTTGTAATCGCATCGGGTGAATTCCCGGTTAATGCACGAGCGACGAAAATACTAGCCAGCAAAAACGTTGTTAACACAGCAATTACAATAACTAAGGTTCTTAAAAATGAACTATCTGAATGACTCACGAACTTTCTCCAAAATCAATATAGATTAGAATTGACTCAAAAATGTAGCTTTTATTACAGCAAACTTCAAGTCCCAAAATTTGGCGCAAGTATATCGTTTCTGAAAAGTGGATGATATATCTTGCCTGATTTAATCTAAAATTGAATGTTATTTACCCATGCCATAATCAAGTCTACTTTCTATCTAAGCAAATAACCATTAATTATTAATGGATTATTTGGTAATGCCGGATTATTAAGCCGTATGTTCCCTGGTTTCAGTTTCATTACCGCGGTAGATTTTTTTAGCGGCTGCTTTTAATTCATTAAATAATCGGGCAATTTCATCCCGATTACCTTGTTTAATAGCGATTTCAAAGTTAGCCGAAATATCAGTTAATATCTGAAAACCCATATTTCCTCCAACACCTTTCAGTTTATGGGTGACTTCTTTTAATTCAGTGTCATTTTTAATTTTGATGGATTCTGAGATTTCATCAATATAAGTTGGTAAATAATTCACAAATTTTGTTATAAATTTACCATATTTAACCGCATCCTGTTTTACTAATGACGAAATTATATAGTCAGAATTTTCAATACTATCAATACTAATAGTCGCAATAGGTTCTTCACTCGGTGTGATATATTGCGGTGTTATAACTTTTAAGAACTTCTTAACCATTTTAAGTAAACTTGCTTCATTCAATGGCTTCGGTAAGAAATCATTACACCCGGCGTTGATACTCTGTTCCTCGAATTCTTTCGCCGCATTGGCTGTCAGCATCACAATTGGTGACCGGTCACCGCGCTCGCGAATAATTCGAACAGCCTCTAACCCCCCCATCACCGGCATTTGCATGTCCATCAAAATTAAGTCAAAAATTTTGATAGCTGTAATGTCAACTGCTTGCTGACCATTTGAAACAGTCGTTACCGTTGCGCCCATTTCCTGTAGATGAAAACAAATTAATTCCTGATTATCCGGCATGTCTTCAACCAATAGAATAGCGCCATGAACGGAATGATTTTCTTCATTATTCAATGTTGCTATCAGATCATTATTTTTTTCTACAATACCAGGAGCAAAATTAACCAACTTAATATTTTCAATTTCTGTTTTATTTTCAATGTTAAAACTAAACGTACTACCAACTTCATGTTCACTTACAACAGATAATTCACCACCCAGTTTGTTAACCAGTTCTTTTGATATTGTTAGGCCTAAACCCGTACCGCCATATTTTCGTGTTGTCGTAATATCGGCTTGACTGAATGTTTGAAATACCATTTCAAGTTGTTTTTCGTTCATACCGATACCTGAATCATTTATATCAAAATACAATTCTTTAGCATTACGATCATATCGAACATTGATACTAATACAACCTTCGTTAGTAAATTTAATGGCATTACCACCGAGATTGATTAATACCTGACGCAAACGCGTTTTATCAGTTGTGATTTTTTCAGGTAGTGGATAATTATAATTTATATTAAACGTTAATGGCTTCTCACCAACCAAACCTGTTAATGAAGATTGAACATCATCGATTAATTTGAAAATTGAAAACTCGGTAAATTCAAGTTCAAGTTTATCTGCCTCAATTTTAGTAAAATCCAGTATGTCATTAATTACTGTTAATAAGTGTTCACTATTACGAATAATTATTTTTGTAGCGCGCTCATTATGATCATCTGGCAAATTTGGAATCATTTGTGATTTTGCAAATCCGATAATCGCTGTTAACGGTGTTCTGATTTCATGACTCATATTAGCCAAAAACATGGATTTCGTCTCTGTTGCACGAGCCAATTCCTTGTTTTTAAGCGATACAATTTTATTAACTAATTGTGAAACAATAATTGAAAATATAATTGAAATTGATACAACAATTATTAATAATGAAATTAAGTCGTCCATATTTTTTTCAGTTTCATTAACGGCTAACTCAGCTGAAGAATCTTGTAATGTGATTAGTTCATCTAAAACAGTTAATATGTTTTCTTGTGCCTTGAGCGCAACAACTAAAACCGGGGCAACATCCTTAACCTCATCATCATTTAATAACATATCCAGAGCATTTTGATTCAACGGATATCCAATATTTATTTTCTCTTGCACCGTTTCCGTTAAGATAATTTCACGGCTATTAAGATCATAATTTTTAAAATCTTGATATGCTCGTAAAAATCGATTAGCATAAATATTGAAATTTAATCTTTCATCATCCCTGAAAAATATATCATCCGAGAGTGCCATTTTATTCAAACTGAGTGATCGTAAGCGAATAGAGTCACGCATAACGTGCACTAAACTGACTTTCGCATTATTAACATTAACAACATTATTAAATTGTTTTGCCTGTTGATTGAGTTTATAAACAGTAATCAAACTCAACACTAACATCAGAACGATAACAACACCAAAACCAGACCAAATTATTAATTTTAGATTTGAACGAAGTTGAGACATTCCTGTTTCCATTATTTCAAGCAAAATTATGAGTGTATATCTATTATTAGTGCACTATTTAATATCGTCCTTTGTGATTTTTCCTTGAGATAATCCATTGACTAACCGATTAAACCAATTTAAGTATAACGATATAATATTAGCTAAAAACCACAATTTAATAATGCTTATAATTTGTATTTTTAGTATACAAGACTAACTATTTATGAGGTGATAAGTGGCACAATGTTAAAGAACATTCACCAAAAACCGATATTTATCATGATAAATTCATATAATCATAATCATGATAAAAACTGATAAGCAATTTGGTTCACGTAATAAACTTATTATTATTGCCGGATTTTTTAGTGTCCTGATATTGCTTGGTTGTTTAATGGCAATTGCCATTACTCGAATTCAGAGTAATGAAAAACAAATACACACGGTTACTCAGGATCTTTCCGACGTTTCACAAGCCTTCATAATGCGTGATGCCGCGAATAACAGGGCACTGCTTTTATATCGAATGGCTCAAACAAAAGATGTTTTCTTACAAGATGATCTGTATATGGAATTTGGTGAACATGGATCAGTTTTTCTTAATGCCTATAAAACAATAGAATCAAATCTACGTACGCAAAAAGAAAAAGACTTATTTTTAATAGCAAAAGCATCAATAAAAAAAGGTGGCGAAGCTCAAACGGAAACAGTTCTCAATTTAATAGAAGGACGTATCGCAATAGCACATAAAGATTTAGCGAGTCGAATTATACCAATACAAAAAGATGTCCGTAATAAACTCACACTTCTTGCCAGCTCTTTTCAAGAGAATGCGGATGACGAGCTAGATTCAATGTCAAGACAAAATAATTTTTCAACCTTTTTAATTACAATAATAGGCTCAATCGCAATTATATTGGGATTATTAATTACCTTCTACGTTACTCGCCGAGTAATCAGCTCAGAAGCCGCATTTATAAAACAACGTTATTTGGCTGAACAAGCTAACCAGGCAAAAACAATGTTTTTAGCAACAATGAGTCATGAAATACGATCACCACTTGCAGCAATTATCGGTTTCTCAGAATTACTACGAAAACCAAATATCAGTTCAACTAAATCTGATTCGTGTATCGAAACTATTCATCGTAATGGGCAGCATTTATTACAAATAATTAATGATATACTTGATATAACCAAAATCGAAGCAGGGCAACTGGATATAGAAATATTAGAAACTTCACCTTTTTCAATACTTGATGAATTCCAGTCAACTGTTGCTGTTATTGCGAAACAGAAAAATTTACAGTTCAAAATTAATTATGCCTTTCCACTACCCGAAACAATAAAGACCGACCCAATTCGATTAAAACAAATACTATTCAACTTAAGTAGTAATGCCATAAAATTTACAGAAGAAGGGAGCGTTAACATTGACGTTTCATTTGATAATATAAATAACAAACTTGTTTTTACAGTAATCGACACAGGGATTGGTTTGACACTAGAACAACAAGAGAAAATTTTTGATTCGTTCACTCAAGCTGATTCAAGTACAACACGAAAGTACGGAGGTTCTGGACTAGGATTAAATATCTGTAAACTTCTCGCTAATAAATTAGGTGGTGATATTTCAGTTGAGTCTATACCCGATAAAGGTAGTAAATTTAGTTTTCATATTAATACAGGTGAAATTACAGATGACTTACTGGTGTATTCACTCGATAAACGCTTACATCTAGATGAAAGTAAAAATATTACACATAACTATAAACTTAAAGGGAGTGTATTACTTGCAGATGATACAGTCGATAATCAAAATTTAATTGAGATCTACGTTACTGAAACAGGTGCGCAAATCACAATTGTGGATAATGGTGCCGATGCTGTAAAAATTTGTGAATCACAGCCATTTGATTTAATCTTCATGGACATGCAAATGCCGATAATGGATGGTATTGAAGCGACTAAACTAATAAGATTAACCAACAAGAAAATTCCAATTATTACTTTAACTGCAAATGCCATGAAGGCTGATTACGAAAAATGCATTGCTGCGGGAGCAAACGAATTTTTAACGAAGCCAATTGATCTTGAACGCTTTAATCAGACACTTTACCGATATTTACCCATTAAAGAAAAAATGACCCACTACGAATTAAAACCGGATAAACTCAAGAAACTAACTCAAAGTTTTTTGAATGATTTACCAAACAGACTGGAACTGATTAATACGTATTTTGTAAATAAATTATGGGATCAACTTGAAGATGAAACCCATAAGTTAAAAGGTATCGGTACTCCATTTGGATTTCCAGAAATTACACTTCTATGCGAATCAATTAACAACCGCTGTCGAAGTAAACGATATGCAGAAATATCAAAAATTGTAGATGATTTAAATAATTACTGTAAAACAATTTAAATGTTTAATATGAATTGAATAACTCAGCTCAAGCCTTAACACATTGGTTACGACCATTCTGTTTCGCTTTATAAAGCGCCTTATCTGCCCGCTCAAATAATGACTCCTTAGTGTCATTTTCAGAATATGCTGTATAGCCACACGATGCAGTTATCGGTACACTGGTATCACGATAATGAAAGTTACAATTTTCAATGGCTAGCCGTATTTTTTCACAACCTTTTGCAGCTTTATCAATTTCAGTTTCAGGCATAATAACGACGAATTCTTCACCACCATAGCGCGCAATAAAATCTGCAGCTCGTAGATTTTGACGCAATACTTCGGCTATTACAGTAAGCACTTTGTCACCGGCGATGTGCCCGTAGTGGTCGTTAATACCCTTGAAATGATCAATATCCCATACCACAAAAGCCATTGCGCTTTTATAACGCTTACAACGTTCAATTTCAGAACTAATTCGCTCTTCATACGCTAATCTGTTTGGTATCTTGGTTAGCGCATCTCGTACAGCTGAATTATGTTCTTTTGCAACTTGTTCCCGAAGACTTTCAGTTTCCTGCTCCATATCGGTAATTCGACTTGTTAACTTTTTAATGGTTTCTTCTGCAGTGGTATTACGCTGTTCTTCAGATTTTCGAAAGGCACCCATGTGCAAGCGAATCGTTTTCACACGTTCGGTAACCAAGCCTTTTAAACCTTCTAATTCATCTGTTTCTTTTATGCCCGTTTCAAGACCTTGAACTTCTTTTTCAAGATCATCATCATATTGTTGCAAATTTTCTACTGACTCATTACGCAAACGTGATGTCACTTGTATATCAATATCCAGTGCTTTTAGGTGTTTACTTATTTCAGATAGAAACTGCTCTAACTCCTGTTTTTCAGCTTGCAATCGAAGCCGCATTTGCATAATTAAATCAGCAGTAGCTTCAACCATATTTGTTATCGAATTATCAGAATCACCTTTTTCAATGTCCTGTTTTAACTTTAAAGCCTGTTCTGATAAATAATCGGGTAAACTAATTCGTTGTAATAAATGTATTAATACTTCACCATCAGATTCATTCTCGCTACTCTCATCATCATCCTCTTTAGTGCTAATTTGTCGAATAAATTGCGATAACTCATGAGATATTTTATCGATGATCTGCAATAAATCCTTGCGATTTCTTGCTGAGCTGGCGGCTCTGGCCAGTTCTTTTTCATTGAGTCGTTTCGAAAATGAAGGAGGAAAACGTGACATGAGTTGTAATATCAGTTCACCTACTGCCGGAGCAACTAATGAATTTTTCTTTGAATCAATCGAACGATCAATATCCCTATCCGGGTGATCTACCGCTCGGTTATCTTTTCGACGTTCTATTTCCGGAGTTTTAACTTCTGGTGTATTTGAATTTTCTACGACATCATTATTAAGCAGTAATTCATTTACTAAAGCAGAGAATTTCCTGGTAATATCTGCATTATTATTTGAATCAACTTTCGAAATAAATTTTTTAAATTTATTTATTTTTTTTGTTTTATTATTATTATCATTAATAATAATTGAATCTAAAATAGTTTCCAATAACGCTATTATTTCTGTTTGACT
>JBGMRJ010000050.1:0-20308 GCA_048061315.1 Gammaproteobacteria bacterium | reverse complement strand
TTTGACGAATGGTTAGATAGTGACAATGATGGCATAGGCAACAACGCTGATCCTGATGACGATAATGATAAAGTTGACGATATCAATGACTTCTTCCCATTAGATGCAACTCGTTGGGCTAAGACTGTGCTTGATTTATCTTCTCTAAAAGGCAACAACGGCTTTAAAATTAACGGTATTAATATCGATGACTTTAGTGGTGTGTCTGTCAGCAGTGTTGATGTTAATGGGGATTTTGTTCCAGATCTAATTATTGGTGCAAGTGGTGGTAATGGAGACAATTCTCTAGGAACAGATCAAAAACCGGATCCAGGTGAAACCTATGTTGTATTTGGTCAAAGTAATTTTACCTGGCCTGCTAGTTTAGAACTATCATCACTCGATGGTACAAATGGTTTTATCATTAAAGGGAATCGAGCAAATGATCGAAGTGGTATTTCGGTTAGTGGTCTTGGTGACATTAATGGTGATGGTAAAACAGATTTCATTATTGGTGCTGCAGAAGCCGACACCGATAAAGGAACTACACTTTATGCCAATAAGGAAGCAGGTAAGGCTTATGTTATCTATGGTAAGCTTGATTGGACTGCTACACCTGTTCTGAACTTAGCACCAAAAACATTTCCTATCGATCCAGCAAATCCAGCTTTATCATTAGGATTTACAATTAATGGTGTCAATGCCGGTGACTTAACAGGTAACTCTGTGAAAAATGCCGGTGATATTAATAATGATGGTGTTAGTGATATTATTATTGGTGCTCGTGGAAAAATTTCAGCAGCCACTCCAGGTTATTCATATGTTGTATTTGGACGAACAGCAGCATGGCCAGATAGTTTTGACTTGTCATCATTAGCTGCGGACACAACAGCTGCAAATGGTTTTGTTATCAATGGTATTGATTCTGGTGACTTTAGTGGCTGGGCTGTTAGTGGTGCTGGTGATGTTAATGGCGATTCCTATGATGATATTATAATTGGTTCACGTGATGCGACTGCTGCCGGTGTTTCAAAGGCGGGTGAAACCTATGTTATCTTCGGACGAGTTAATGGTGCTACTTGGGCTCCATCATTTAATTTGTCATCGTTAACTGCAGCAGGTGCTAATGGTTCTACCGGATTTGTTATTCAAGGTATATCTGTTGGCGACCAAAGTGGCTCCTCAGTGAGTTCAGCTGGCGACATTAATAATGATGGTGTAGTTGATATTATTATTGGTGCGCAAAAGTCGGATCCTAATGGCGTGACAACTGCCGGTGAATCTTACGTTGTATTCGGTAAAATGCTGGGAGCAAATGTTAACTGGCCAACACCCGTTATTAAATTATCAACTTTTGCGGCTGGTGCTGGCGCTGAAGGCTTTATCATTCAAGGTATTGCCAGCAATGATCAAAATGGTATTGCCGTTAGTAATCTAGGCGATGTAAATGGCGATCAAATTGATGATTTTATAACCAGCGCAAGTCTTGCTAATGTTGCAACTTTCACCGATGCCGGTGAGTCTTATATTATATTCGGTAAAGCTAACTGGGGTCCGATATTAGATTTATCAACATTAAGCTCAGCTAGTGCAGATGGTTCGTTAGGCTTTGTCGCTAGAGGTATTAGCATGTCGGATAACAGTGGTATTGCAGTTAGTACAGTTGGTGATTTTAATGGTGATGGTATAACAGATTTCGCTATTGGTGCTTCGAAGGCTGATGCTAATGGTCAATCTTCAAGTGGTGAAACCTATGTTATCTTTGGTTGTAATTACTTTACTGCAACCAATCTCTGTATAACTAACCTGCCGTAATAATCTAATCAAGTCTTTACTTAGTGATAAGTAAAGACTTGATATTTATTATGATTTTTAATTTTTAACCTCCTATTTTATCAAAATCACTTCAATTCCACCTTGTTTAGTCGATAATATTTAAGTAACAGTAAACACTAATTTACTAGATAAATACCGCAATCTGAAATACCATAGAGTTACTATTATATAGGTATAAAAAATAAAAGAGATTTTATTGATTTATGGGTTATTTAGACGATTTACGTAAAAAATCCGGTTCCAAAAAGGCTGATGAAGATCAGCTGCGTATTGCACGTGAAAAAAGAGAGCTTTATTATAAGGAGTCTATCGTTCCGGCTTTAAAAGAACTTTATGGTTATTTGAATGAAGTTGTAGAACACCTGAATTACCTGGAGGACGAGATATTTGTCAATTATAACCTCGGTCCGTTGGGCAGGTTAAAAGATCTCAAACAATCGGACTATTCCTTATATGTTGATAGTCGTCAGAAGATGACGCAAATCATGCTGAAATTCAGCTGCAGTAAAGCCGAGCCTAAAAAATTTCCTGTCGAGGGTGAAAAAAATGTGAGCCGTGTCGCTGACTTTTTGAAAACCACTACACTCGATTTTCAACAAAAAAATGAATATGATCGCGTACACACAGTAGTACGCGCTGATTTTACTATTAAGTCTACAGTTCACGTAGGATTTGAATTTACTGCAGATATCGACAATTCCTGTATTAGTCTAAAAGTGAAGAATTTCGAGGAATTTGGTTTAAAAGCACGTCGCTTGCAAGTTGAAGACGTTAAGTCTGATTTTATGGATCATTTAGCGCGATACATTACTCATCAGGTTGATGACTTTTTTGGACTGGATATGGAAGAAGGGCTCAAAGCCAAAATACAGAAAAATTTAAAAATAGAAAAAAAGCGTCGTGCAGCAGAATTACAAGAGATGGAAAAGCAATATGCGGTTGAAAGCGCTCAAGAGCAAAAGAACAAGAAAACGGCTAATCCGATGTCGCAGGTTTTAAATAAATTTAAGAAAGATTGATTTTAAGCTGTAAAACGCAATCCATTGCGTAACAATACGGTTACAGTATTTTAGTGGTGTTGCTGAGGAATAGTTTGAGATGAATTTGGTGATATTGACGATACCGCATTTTGCTCAATGTAATCCGCTAATGTCAGGCCACTCAAAAATTCATACAACTGCTTACTCAAACGTTGCCACATTTCATCCGTTAGCGATGGAGCTTTTGTGGTGCTAGCTTCGGCTGCAGCATCAGCATTAACGGCTTTGGTTTTGTCGTCAACAGCGATGATGATGTCGGCAATGGTGATTTCATTCAGGTCTTTAGCCAGACTGTAACCACCGCGTGGGCCACGAACACCTTTAACCAGACCATGACGTCGTAATTGGCTAAATAGTTGTTCTAAATACGAATTTGATATTCCTTGTGTTACAGAGATATCGGCGAGTGTGATTGGGCCTTTATTCGCCCTAAGTGCTACTTCCATCATGGCAGTAACGGCATAGCGCCCTTTTGTTGATAGTTTCATGTTTTTTCCTTTAAATGCTCAATTATCTTAATGGGGGGTTGAAATTAAAAGCTTGATAATTAAAAGGTATATATGACAGTTTGCGATTCGTCAATGAATCCACTCAATTTTAATGCATTTTTATGAATTATTTTTTGCTATATGAAGAACTACTTATATAGAGGATAAAATCATGGATAAATCGAGTGCTTTGAGGTTTTTTGTAATAGCACCAATCGAAATATAATCAACTCCGGTTAACGCAATATCATAAAGAGTGTCAAAATTAACGTTTCCGGATGCTTCCAGTTTTGCCCGGTTCTTATTAATTTTAACTGCCTGTCGTAGTACCTCGAGAGACATATTGTCGAGTAAAATTCGCGTAGCCCCGGCATCGAGCGCTTCTTCCAATTCGATGAGCTTTTCAACTTCAACCTCGATTGGCAGCTTGGGAAATTGCCGTTGGGCAGCATGTAGCGCTAATGTAATCGAGCCGGCACTTTCAATGTGGTTTTCTTTAATTAAAATCATGTCATACAAACCAAATCGATGGTTTTCACCACCACCACAACGCACTGCATATTTTTGGGCGTCGCGTAATCCTGGAATAGTCTTGCGGGTATCGAGAAGTTTTGTCTTGGTATTCGAAATTGCCTGTGCATAGTGCTGCACTGTTGATGCAGTACCGGATAACAGTTGTAAAAAATTAAGAGCTGTTCGTTCTCCGGTTAGTAATGTTCGAGCCGGGCCATTAAACGTACATAATTCCTGATTCTCTTTAATAACGGCACCATCCTGGATTAACCATCGAATGCCAATATTGGGATCGAGTTGCTTAAACACCATATCAAACCAGGCTGAGCCACATAAAATACCGGGTTCGCGGCAAAGGACTGTGGCATGTGCCATACGATCACTTGCAATTAATTGAGCAGTAACATCACAATCACCGATATCTTCGTGCAGGGCAATTTTTACCTGTTGTTTGATAGACTCTAATGGTGGTAATTGAATGGGCATTAATCAAAATTCTTAGTTTGAGAGTGGCGGCAGGGTGCTAACGGGATCTTCCACATCAATAGTACTGGGCTCAACTTGTTTTGAATCGCTTTTTTGAGTTTCAGTGTCAGCCGTTGTTTTTTTAAGAGCAGCGTCTTTAACGGGTTCTGCGACAATTGCAGCAGCTTCGGTTTTTGCTGGGTCAGATTCAGTAGTAGGTTGAGATTCTGATGTTGTTTCTTTTGCTTGAGCTTGGTTTTCTTTATTCGTTTCCGGAGGTGTCTCTTCATTTGAATTAAATTCCGGCATGTCTATATCTACGTAGTCTTGACTGGGTATATTCTCATCAGAGATGTATTCAATAATCATCATATCCATTAAAACGTGCTTTAATTTCGCATTTAACTGCTTTGATAAAATTTCCTGTGATTTTTGAATGAGTGAATTCTGATCTTTTGCAGTTGCATTAAAAGTCCATTGATACTGACCGCGATCAGATTCATCTCCGGTATGTTGTAATGTAGTCGTGAGCACACCTTGCATAAAGAGGCCGTCAGATGATTGCGATTTCGGTGAATCAGTTACTTTTAGTTCGACTATCAAACGATTTTTAGACGTTTTTTTATCATTTCGAACAAATCCTGCCGCATCCAGACTGTTTTTTATAACTGAATCAATATCAAATCCAGACGGTGTATCTTTTGCATTTTTGATTTCGACAGTTAAGTTTATCCTGGCCTGTAATTGATCCCGAATTTTTGATAATCGTTTAATGTTATATTCACTGGGAATATCATTTTCGGAGGTGATTATTTTTAAGATGGGCTTTAAGCCTATTCTATTAGTTTGAGCGCTGATAGCACTATCAATATAGCTGGTTTGTTCCAGTAAATCGGTGGTCTTTTTAGCTAACTCAAAAAAGCGGTAAGTTAGTTCATCCAGAGCCAGCATTTTGCTGTAAATAAACGATGCAGCCTTGTTTCGAGAAATATAGGCAAGGACATGAGTTTCGCTAGCATCGGTATCAACCCAGGGTTGTTCAAATTCAATTTGATTAAAAATAATTTTTGTTTGTGAATCGAGTTCATCTATTGATGCAACATCTTTAAATTGAAGCGTAATTTTTTTGGAAGCATTTTCTTCTGCAATCTCCTGATTGTCGCCAATACCATGGCCTAGTAAATAATCAGTAGTAGTATAGTGTTCACTTTTATTTTCAACCCAGGCAGGGATAGGCATAGTATTACAACTCGTTATCATGCTAACTAACAATACAATACTACTTCGAGTTATCAATTTACGCATTACAACCAGCCCTTTAAGAAATAAAAATTTTTATAGTTTTTTAATCAGTATAACTTATTTGCCTGAAATCGGGGTGAATCAAGTCGTTACTTTAATAGTTTTTATTAATAATGGGGCAGTAAATTACTTATAGTTATTAGCAAAATAATGATCACTTAATCGTTTTACAAACGTCGCTAATAATAATAACGAAATAATATTCGGAATGGCCATCAGCAGGTTGGTTATATCTGCAATATTCCATACTAATTCCAGTTTCACAATGGAACCAATCAAAATAACAAATACAAAAACAATTCGATACGGTAATACTGCTACTTCGCCAAATAAAAATTTTATAGCCCGATCACCATAGTAAGACCAGGCGACCATTGTTGAAAAAGCGAATAAGCTTAATCCAAATCCAACCACATAACCGCCAAAAGCATTTAATGATTCACTAAAAGCAGACGCAGTTAATGCTGCCCCCGTGAAGTTATCAGGACGATCAATATGAGCACCGCTAACAATAATAACCAGACCGGTTAAGGTGCAAATTATGATAGTGTCAATAAAGGGTTCAAGCATTGCAACCAGTCCTTCTCGAACCGGTTCATTGGTTTTTGCTGCGGCATGAGCGATAGGCGATGATCCCAGCCCGGCTTCATTAGAAAAAACACCACGCGCCACCCCCCAACGGACAGCCTCACCAATCACTGCACCACCAATGGAATAGGGGTTAAAGGCATAATAAAAAATGCTTCCAAATGCCGCAGGGATATCGGCTATGTGATTGAATAATACCAATAGTGCGGCAAACACGTAAATAACTGCCATGAATGGCACTAGATAACTCGCTGTTTTAGCAATTCGTTTGACACCACCAAGGATAACCATGCCAACTAAAAGAGCCATAATAATTCCGACACCAAACTTGAGTGGGGCACCTTCTTCGCTGCGCATAAATGGCACCAAATAACTAATTCCATCGACAACCGAGTTTGCTTGCACTAGATTGCCAATACCAAATGAGGCAATGACAGCAAAAACCGCAAATACGATTGCAGTGACACGCATATTAAGTGCGTTCAGCAGGGTATACATTGGACCACCCGCGACTTTACCGTCTGGGTCGATATTTCGAAATTTAACAGCAAGCGTACAGGAGGTAAATTTTGTTGCCATGCCAAAAAAGGCTGTCATCCACATCCAGAATAAGGCACCCGGACCACCCAGTGAAATAGCCGTTGCAACACCGGCAATATTGCCAGTTCCTACTGTTGCCGATAGTGCCGTTGATAAAGCCTGAAAGTGATTAACTTCGCCTTCATCTTCTGCTGAGTCGTATTTACCACGGACTAATTGAATTGCATGCTTAAAGCCACGAACCTGGATAAACCCCATTCGAAGAGTCAGGAATAAGCCGGTAAGCAAGAATAAACCGAGGGTGAGCAGATTGTTCCAAAGTAGCCCATCGATTGCTCCGGTGCAGGTGGTGAGTAACGACATCACCGAGTCTGAGTTTTGTGCGGAGCAATTTTCGGCTATTTTCGAATACCACTGTGCCATGCTTAATCTCCCTTGTTATTATTATAATTTTATGTCGCAACCGTTATAACGACTATTTCAGTTAAAAACCAGTCTCCATTTTACGACTGATAGCTGTAGTAGAAAAATGCGGTTAATTTCGACACTGTTTCAATCTCTTGATGTATGATATATATAAGGTGTAATACCCGATCTGAAAATAATAATAACGATAATCAAAGCCAATATAAATTAATGAAAATTGATAAAAACAGCGGTAAGATTCAAGGTGTTCACACGATAGTATCCCCTAATTACGACACTCGACCGAATCCTGTCGATATTAGCCTCATAGTCATCCATGGTATCAGCGTGCCCCCGGGGCGATTTGGTGATGGTTATATTGAGCAATTATTCACCAATAAATTGTCGATTACTGAACACCCATTTTTTCAGGAAATCATCAATTTACGAGTTTCTGCCCATTTATTAATAAATCGAGACGGCATTTTAACGCAATTTGTGCCATTGCATAAACGAGCCTGGCATGCAGGTGAATCGAAATATAAGGGACGTGAAAATTGTAATGATTTTTCAATTGGCATTGAGTTAGAAGGTGTTGATGATATCCCGTATACCGAAGAACAATACATGCAACTCGCTGAAGTCTTGCACCATTTGTATGATATCTACCCATCATTATCCAGAGATACCATGACCGGACACAGCGATATCGCACCTGGACGAAAAACGGATCCCGGGCAGGCATTTGATTGGGACTACCTTGGATTAAAATTGGATATGTTACAAAAAGCAACATAGTCGTAATAGTCGTAGCTTGATACAGTGAGTGTATTATAATAGATTTACCTTAATTAATTATCAGGAATATCCAGCCTACTTATGAGTTTAATAACGATATTATTTTGTCTTGCTATTGAGCGGTTTTTTGGAAATCTGGATCATCTCCGGCAATTTGCCTGGTTTGATAGCTATTCCGATTTCATATTTCAAAAATTAGAATCACGTTCATTTCGAGATGGCCCATTAGGTCTGATTATTATTGTCGCTGGTATCGCCATCCCCATTTGGGCAGTGTTTTATTACGCGCTAAAAGATGTCGAGATGATCAGTTTAACCGGCTTAGTGATAGCCGTGGTCACGGTATTATATTGCCTGGGACCAAAGGATCCAACTCGACAGGTACAACGCTATATTGATGCTCTTGATTCTGGTGAACAATCTGATAATGAGGCGGCTGCGTTATATGCCGGCAAATTTTTAAAAACTGAACTCAATGATAATCCAGCTATTGTCGCACAAGATGTAAAGCAAGGAATATTCATAGCCGCTAACGATCGAATCATTGGGGTGTTCTTCTGGTTCATGCTGCTCGGGCCACTTGGTGCCGTGTTATTTCGAATGGCGTGTTTACTAAAAGAAAGAGAAGACACTATTAACACCGGTTATGCCAAAGCGGCGCATGATTTTTACGATATCATGATATGGCCTAGTGCCCGAGCCTGTTTACTGGGTTTTGCTATAGCCGGCAGTTTTATTGGAGCCTTAAGCCATTTAAGCGAATGGTCAGCATTGTGGAAACGCGACAGTAATGAAATTTTGGTTAAGTCCGGTTTGGGCGCATTACACGATGAGTCGTATCAAAAAATAATTAACGACGGTGATGAGCCGGATATTGAATCTGTAAAAGAAGCGTTGTCATTAACACAACGAAATGCAATAGCATTATTAGCAATTCTTGCCGTGTTAACCATGGTTGGATGGCTAGCATAGAAGTCAAAAATAATTATAATTATTCCAGACTGTAAATCAATAGTTTTGTCCTGAATGAATCATGTGGGATTATTCAAATGAAGACCTTAATTCTCGGTGGAGCGCGTTCCGGTAAAAGCCGTTTTGCTGAAGAACTTATTTTGGATAGTAAGCTGCACGCTATTTATATTGCCACCGCAACCGCAAATGATCCGGAGATGGCAGCGCGAATTAAACAACACCAACAACAACGCGGTAGCCAATGGCACAATATTGAAGAACCAGTAAAGATAATTAAAATTTTACAACAGACTATCAATACTAAAAACTATGTAATGGTGGATTGCCTAACCTTGTGGTTAAGCAATTTGTTACAACAAAACGCGCTATTAAGTGACACCAGTATTACAACAATAGAACAACAGTGTGATGATTTGTGTGATGCTCTTAAAGACCTGGATGGCGATGTGATTTTTGTCAGCAACGAAGTAGGCCTGGGCATTGTGCCTCTCGGAGAACTAACACGGCAATTTTGTGATTTAGCCGGAAGATTACATCAACAATTAGCCAAACAATGTGATCAGGTTATATTTATGGTTGCCGGAATACCGCAAATAATTAAATCACCAGTGAACCAGGATTAATGCAGGAATAAAAAATTGAACGAATGGATTAAAAACCCGATAAAAGAAATTGACCAATCTCTTTATGAGTTGGCACGCAATCATCAACTACAGTTAACCAAACCACCCGGTTCATTAGGTGCGTTAGAAGACATTGCTGTTAAATTTGTTGCCTGGCAGGGCACCATCTCCCCAATTATCGATAATCCCATTATTGCCATTTTTGCGGCAGACCATGGTATTGCCAATGAAAAAGTCTCAGCGTTTCCACAAGCGGTCACCACAGAAATGATTCGTAACTTTGCGAGTGGTGGAGCAGCAATTAGTGTTATTGCGGAAAGTTTAAATATTCCATTACATGTAATTGACATGGGCACAATTAATTCAGAAACCATAGCAAGCGAACGATTAAAAAATGTAATCTCAAAACCAATCGCTAAAGGTACCAAGAATTTTGCTGTTGAGCCGGCAATGTCCGCTGAGGAATGTTTTCAAGCACTACGAGCTGGTGCCGAATTCGTAATGCAGGCAAAAAATAACGCTGTTGATGTTTTTATAGGAGGTGAAATGGGAATTGCAAACACCTCTTCTGCAACGGCCATAGCTGCAGTGTTATTAAATCAATCGGTATCATCCCTTGCCGGTCCTGGCACCGGGCTGGACAAAGCTGCAGTCAAAAATAAAGCAGCGGTTATTCAAACTGCAATTGATTTTCATGGTGATAATTTTATAAATGAAGCCGGTGAACTTGATCCGATTTTAGTGCTGCAAACTATTGGTGGTTTTGAAATAGCGGCATTAGCCGGTGCCTATCTTGCCTGTGCACAATACGGCATACCCGTTTTAGTTGATGGCTTTATTTGCAGTGTTGCCGCATTAGTTACGACACGTATCGCACCACAAGCAAAAGAATGGATGTGCTTTACTCACCAATCAGCAGAACCGGGGCATCAAATTGTACTAGATGCTTTAAAGGTAAAACCCTTGTTAAGCTTGAATATGCGCCTTGGCGAAGCAAGCGGTGCTGCATTGGCATTTGCAACCATAAAACTGGCAATCAATCTGCACAATAATATGGCAACATTCGAACAAGCTGCAGTCAGTAATAAAGAATAATTTTATGTCTATTGTGCCACACACTATTATCGATTTAATCCGACATGGCGAAACCATTAGTGGTTCCTGTTATCTTGGTAGTACCGATAGTGTCTTGAGTGATAAAGGTTGGCAGCAAATGCGCGGTGCATCACTAGGGCACGCACCATGGGATACTATTATCAGTTCGCCATTAAAACGCTGCAGTGCCTATGCCGAAGAACTGTCAGCAACCAATAATATTCCATTAGTAATCGAGCCCGCTATTAAGGAAATTAATTTTGGTGTATTTGAAGGCAAAACAGCTAAAGAGCTGATGCAACATAACCCAGATGCGTTAAACAAATTCTGGGCAGATCCGGTAAACAATACACCACCTAATGGTGAGTACTATCCTGTTTTTAAAAGTAGAATTTTAAAAGCCTGGCAATCGATTATTACCAGAGTAATCAATAAACACGTATGTGTCGTGACACATGCCGGTGTTATCAGAACAGTAGTGCAACATGTATTGGGTATGCCAGATAATAATTTATTTAAGCTCGATATTAAACACGGTGGAATAACCCGAATAGAACTCAATGGCATAGCGCTGGATACTACATCACGATTATTATTTTTAAACAGTAAATTATGATGAAGCCTTTTAGAATAGCCATTCAATTTTTAACGCGTATTCCGGTTGGAAATCTTAATGATATCACTCCTGAACAACAAGGAGAGTCATTACTTTATTATCCATTAGTGGGTTTTTTAATTGGTGCAATTCTATATGGCATTTTATATGTAACACAACCAATTTCCGATTTCATATCAGCTGGAATCACCTTAACCGTGTGGGTGTTACTAACCGGTGGTTTACACCTCGATGGCCTGGCCGACAGCGCTGATGCCTGGTTGGGTGGCACCAAGGGTGACAAAAATGAAATAAAAGTCCGTAGCATTGAAATAATGAAAGATCCAAATTGCGGGCCGGCAGGAGTATTTTGGATAGTAATCGTATTAATGCTAAAGTTTTCGGCATTAATCGAAATGTCACAATCGAATATTTATGTTATTTTACTCGTTCCTGTTATAGGGCGAGGTATGGCAGTATTATTATTTTTAACAACTCCTTATATCAGTAAGTATGGCATTGCGAGTAAGCTAGCAGAACACATTCCCTTGAAAATGGCTTATGTGATGCTAATTAATGTTGCTTTAATAATAATCGTGACAAATTTGTACGGCACATTCATAATTATAGCCATAGTCTTTGTTATGATATTACTACGACAAATCATGATTAATCGACTAGATGGAATGACGGGTGACACAGCCGGCGCATTAATTGAAATTACCGAGAGCGTGTCTCTGGTAATGTATATTTTGGTTTTGAATTTGACTCAATAAACTTTAATTCTTTTTTTACCATTATATACCTCTATAAAAACTACTGAGGAACAGTTATGAATACAGTAAAAAAATTCTCATTTTCTTTGATGGTTCTCGTTTTAATATCGTTATTAATTCAACCATTGCAGGCAGATGAACAAGCTAATAGTGACGAATCTTCTTTGCACTCAGCCAGAGGGTATTTAAGCACAGCATTTAAAAAATATAATGATGGCGATATCTCGGCAGCAAAACAAAATTTAAAACAGGCGAGTGAATGGTTAAATAAGGCCAAAGCTCACAGTAAGTCTGATAAAGTAAAAAGCGAAGCAGAGAAATTATCAAGTGAAATTGATAGTTTTCGCTCAACGTTAAAAAATTCCTCTGAGCAACATCAAAATGCCATGGTTCGTTTTTGGCATCGGGTGACATCACTTATAAAAAGGGAATCGGATCACATCATACACAGCTATACCAATTCACAGAATGATAATGAAACATTAAAATATATTTTAAATGCTAAAATGAATTTTTACGTCGCAGAACATGATCTTTTTGTAAGTTATGATTCAAAAGGTGTGAAACAGGAATTAAATAACTCATTAGAAAATCTTGCTGAAGCTGAACTAATAGCAAAACCAGAAATTAAGACACTTGTTCAGAAATTAATAGCGGATATAAAAGTTTTGGTAAAACTAACAGAATCGAGTAAAGAATCCTGGAAAAAAGATAAAGTGGTTCATTCTCTGGATAAAGCGATTAGTAATTTAACAACAGCACAGGTTGATGCAACGCCCTCAACAATTTTAAAACTTAAGTTACTTGAAAAGGACATTAACCTATTAAAAACAGACATACAAAAAACAAACCTTAAGAATCGATATGATTCAATCATGGCTGATTTTAAACGGGTGGCTAGCAATATATGATATAACTGGTTAAATAGGTAAATCACAGGAAAAATTTAATTTGAAACCGATTATTTGTTCGGATTCGAGCATGTAATAAGCAGAAAGTGTCATAAAAGTCATAATTTGGTAATCTGTTAAGCTAGGCTTAAGGTTTGTTTTTTATACTGGCTGTACTTATTTTAATCAATTTTGGATTTAGCATGTCAAAAAGTATTTCTCGTCTATTAACCTTATTATTTATTGCATTATTAACATTTTCAGTCACTATCACCGCTACCAGTGCTCAGAAAGCACCAGAATTTTCATTAAAAACCGATTCAGGCACTATCACACTCAATGATTTAAAAGGCAAAGTGGTATACCTCGATTTTTGGGCATCCTGGTGTGTGCCATGCCGTAAGTCTTTCCCCTGGATGAATGCGATGCATGTAAAATATAGCAGCAAGGGTCTGGTGATTCTGGCTATTAATCTCGATAAAAAACCAGAAGCAGTTGCAAAATTTCTAAAACAATATCCGGCAAAATTTAAAATTGCGTATGATCCTTCCGGTAAATCGGCCGAAGCCTATAAAGTACTGGGGATGCCTAGCAGTTATATTCTCGATCGTAACGGTAATATTGTATCAACACATATTGGTTTCCGTGAAAAAGATAAAGCTGAACTTGAGAAAAAAATTAATGAAGTTTTATTGAACTAATTGATTCTCACCCACCCTAAGCAGTCAAGATCCTGTTCTTTAATTATTAAACTATTGATATAAAAATCTGGAGTTATGTAATGATATTTCGATTTGCGACACTGCTTGTGGTTATGATTTTGTTAAATGCTTGCACGGTGGAAACAGTACAACCATGGGATCGTGATCTCCTGGCTCAAAAGAAAATGCAACTGGATTCTCATCCGTTAGATAGTTTTCTGGATGATCATATCAATTACAGTAAAGAAAGCTCCAGTGGCGGTTCAGGCGTTGGTGGAGGTGGCTGCGGATGCAACTAAAACGCAAACCTAAAAAAATTAAAAGTGCATTAGCACTTGCGACAACAACGATGTTGGTAAGTACCACCGGAATCGTCAATGCTGAAACTCCCGATAAAACCTGGCAAGTTGATTCTGCAATTTTATACTACAGTGAAACAGACAGGGTAACGGCCATTGAGCCAGTTGTATCAATACGAAAACAAATCGATGAAGATGAATTTATTGGTATGCGGTTAGTCTTTGACAGCCTCACGGGTTCATCCCCTAATGGTGCAACCAAACAACCATTGCCGCAATCATTCTCACGAGTGTCAGGTAGTGCAGTCTATACAACACCAGCTAATCAAACACCAACTGATCCTAATTTTCGTGAAAGTCGCGCAGCATTGTCATTAGATTGGGAAAAACCCATGAGTGAAACTTCAAAAGGGATTTACTCATTCAATTTTTCCAAAGAGATCGATTACACCTCAGTCGGATTAGCAGCAACCTTTAGTTGGGATACAAACCAGCGATTACGCACCTGGACAGCCGGAGCATCATATAACTTTGAAACTATCGATCCTCTGGGTGGTGTAACCAAACCGTATTCCGAAGTTCTAACAACCCCGGCAGGTAAAAAAGAAACCATTGGTGATACTGAGAATAAAAATGTTGCCGATATACTGTTTGGTTTAACACAAATTATCAGCCGACGAACCTTAATGCAATTTAATATCAACTTTGGAATGGATGATGGCTATCTAACCGATCCGTATAAATTGTTATCCGTTTATGATGCTAATGGTGATTTGGCACCAGGCACAACTCCAAATAATTATTTATATTTATATGAAAAACGTCCGGACTCACGAACCCGTCAGGCACTTTTCTGGAAAACAGTACACTCCTTTGGTCAAGATGTTGTGAATGTCAGTTACCGTTATTATTGGGATGATTGGGGTATTTCCTCACACACTATTGATGGTCGATACCGCTTTGAAATGGGTGGCGGGCATTATATTGAGCCACATTTACGTTATTACTTGCAAGATAAAGCAGATTTTTATAATTATAATCTGGTGCTGAACAATACTCCAACCTATGCCAGTGCAGATTACCGTTTAGCCGATATGAGCACCACAACATTTGGTTTTAAATACGGTGTGGAAATTACCAATACCACCGAGTTTAATATTCGCATCGAGCAAATGACGCAACAAAGCGAAAGTGGTGATGCGCCCTTTGATGATGTCGAAGCTATAATTTTTCAAATTGGCTATAGCACCGTCTTTTAATCTCATATTTTCCCAGTTATTTCGCAGTCACGATACTTTCGTGACTGCGAAGCTTCTCCAATAAGTTCATTTCTTTGTTAAACTCATAACCATGACAGTAACACTCGAAAAATCAAAAGATTACTGGATAGGTCGGTTTCAGGCAATGGCCAGTCCCTGCGAATTACTGATCGAAGTAACGCAAGCAAAACAGGCGCGCGAATTAACCGAATTGGCACAACAAGAAGCCATCCGCATCGAACATAAATTTAGCCGATACCGTTCGGATAACATTGTTTATAAAATTAATAATGCCGCTGGAACAGCAGTTACGGTTGATGATGAAACCGCTAATTTATTAGATTATGCACAACAATGTTATGAGCTCAGTGATGGCCTATTCGATATTACATCAGGCGTATTACGCGAAGCCTGGCACTTTGATGGCAGTGATAAAATCCCCAGCCAACAACAAGTAACGGATGTTTTAAAATACGTTGGCTGGCAAAAAATACAATGGCAACGCCCGGAATTAATCATGCCCGAAAAAATGCAAATTGATTTTGGCGGAATCGGAAAAGAATACGCAGTCGATCGCGTTGCACTAATGTTAAAACAAAAAAGCACTGCCAGTATACTACTGAATTTTGGTGGTGATCTGGTTGTCACACATCCGCGCAACAATGGCAAAGGTTGGTATATTGGCGTTGAAAACCCGGCATCACCAAATGTAAGCGCAAATAAGAAAATAAAAAATACCGCAGATAACTTTGAGCTCGCGCAAGGTGCAGTTGCCACCAGTGGTGATGTCCGACGGTATTTATTAAAAGACGGAATCCGCTACAGCCATATATTAGATCCTCACACCGGCTGGCCAATTCAAAATGCACCGCATTCAGTCACGGTTATCGCCGAGACTTGCACCGATGCCGGTATTTTAGCAACCCTCGCGATTTTGCATGGTGAACAGGCAGAAGAATTTTTAGATACGCAAGAAGTGCGGTATAGCTGTGTGCGTGAGTAACTGACTCTTATTTTTGTAATATCAATAACTTGTATATATCCCTAGATATTCCCAGTATTGAAAGGTATTAATGACTAATACAAGGTGCATATCTTGCATTTTAGGGTGAACATTTTGGTTTGATAATTCATCTGTAACATCCTTTAAAAATAGTTCAAGATGTTTTAATGCTTCCTTAGTTTTAGGAACATCATCTCAAGGACGACAATTAACTGAAATAACTTTTAAGCAGGGGGATACGCTGAAGTTAGGGGATGATGTATCGCTTTACCTGAATCGCGTTTGTGGTCAGCGTGTTGATTTTGCGTGTTATGCACCGCGACATGTGGGTCTTTATCGCGCCGAGGTTGGGTATCTTAAAACTAAAAAATGAATGTACGTTAATTAATCGTTTTACAATCTTTGTATGTTTAATTTTGTCTTTTATCACTGGACATTAAGTAACCATATTTGTAAAATTGAAAGCCTTACTAACCGTTTTCTAAGCAGATGGAATGCAACGATCGAACCATGGAAAGGTATCAATTAATTTACTTCCTGGTTGGATTTTCTCTGAACTTTAAACCAGGAGCCCTACCGTGTTAAAAGTTAATCTCCCATTAAAAATCACTTTATTAACTTTATCCTATTTGTTTTTATTATCAGCTTGTGGAGGCGGCGGCGGTGGCGGTGCGATTCCCGATAAAGATAAAACACCTCCTGTCATTTCGAGTAAAAGTCCCAATGCACGTGAAATTGATGTTGATATTTTTCAACCTATAACGATTACATTTAACGAGTCGATTGATACTGTTACAGAAAACAACGTTGTTTTACTCAAGTACCAAACTCCAAATCCAAATAATTTTAATGATGGAACTGCTCAGTTATTAATAAATGAAAGAGTATCTGTTGCCGTATCTGTAGAAGGTAACAAACTAATAATTCGGCCTAGTACTAATGATCCAATTAAGTTTAATTATTTAAGTGAAACTCGTTATAGGTTAACATTAATAGGAATCAAAGATTCAAATAAAAATCCAATGAGTGATGTGTCTTGGGAGTTTTCAACAACAACTATTCCAACACTTACAGGAATACAACCTGGCTTAAACGAAACAGTTTCGAGAGTAACAGATATTGTTGTATCGTTTAGTGAAGAAATGGATAAAACCAGCATTGAGAGTGGTTTTAGTATAGAAGAAATTGGTAGTACAATTCCTGCTCCAAGTTTAATACTTAATTACGATCAAGTAACTTATACCGCAACATATTCGTTGCCAACTGCAACATATTTGAATGCCAATTCTAATTATTTAGTGACTATAACTCAGGCGAAAGATCTTAAAGGAAATAAATTTGTATCTGATATTACAACAAAATTTGGTACAAATATGTCAACTACAACTGACGTATTACCAACACAACCAAAAAATGTTATTGCTGTACCTCATGATAGAAGTGTGGATATTAGCTGGACAGCAGCACCAAATATCGCTGGTATTACTCAACCTATTACCTATATTGTTTATGTATCTGTTGATAATGGTAGTAGTTACTCACCAATAACAACATCGGCTCCACTAACAGGAACAAGTTTTACCCATTCGAAATTAAAAAATACTCAAACTTACCAGTATGCAGTTACGGCGAATGCAGGAGGACAACAAAGTTTAAAGGTATTTAGTAGTGGTGCAGTTACTCCACTTGGAGTACTTAGTTTTCCAACAGCAGAGAAAGTTACCGCAATTGCTGGAAACAAAATAGTAAATTTATCATGGCTAAAAATTACTTCAGCTGTATCATATAATTTATATGTAAAAGTAAATAATATTGGTAATTTTACTAAATTAAATGCAGACCCGATTGCAGGAAATGCTTTTGAGCATAATGCTAATTCTACTTTACTTACTAGCCCTTCATTAGTTGTTGTAAACGATAACTCATATATTTATAGAGTTTCAGCAATTAATCAAAATGGTGATGAAGGGCCTCAAACAAGTGTAGGTAGCGATGTTGCGACTCCTCTGGGGATTCCATTAATTACTAATTTCACCGTAAGTAAATCTCCAATATCAGATGGTCAAAGCATGACCCTAACTGCTTCGTTTTTAAATGGTATTGGAACAATTAGAAATAATATTGATGCTACTGAGATTTTCGCAGGAAATACAAATTCAACGAATAAAACTTTTACTACACCAGATTTATTTCCTAAAGTTACTACAATATATACATTAACGGTTGCGCAAACTGGAAAAACATCAGCAACTAAAAAAGTAAGTGTTACAGTTAATGCAAATCCTGTAATAGTTAGTTTTACTGCAGGTAATCATTCTACTGTAAGGTTTCAAAAAATAAACGTAATTGCAGATTTTAATAATGGAACTGGTACTTTAACTGCCACGCCAATCAATGGAAATAGTTATAGTATCGGTGCAATAACTGCGAATGTTGCTAGAATAGTATCGTTCGAAGTTACAACGAAGCTTGATTTAACTGTTACTAATGGGTTTACACAGCAAACTGCTGTTTTAACTATTAATGTTAGTCAAGCTACTGTTAATGATACGGGAGTTGTAAATTGTGTAAATTTTTCAACTGAATTCACTACTTGCCCACAAGTTGGTTTCCCTGACCAAGATGGAGAATTTGGACGTGATGTATCAAATCCCAATAATAGCAATGGCTTTTCAGGATTTAGTTTCACATTATTAGATTCAAGCGGTAATCCAATGCTAAATAAAAATAAGGGGCTTGTGGGATATTCAACAACCCCTTGGAGTTGTGTGCAAGATACAATTACCGGGTTAATGTGGGAGACGAAAACTGATTCTGGTTTACAATCTAGTTTCTACACATATTCATGGTACAACAGTAATACATTAAATAATGGTGGCGATGCTGGAACTCCAAATGGGGGAATTTGTTTTGATACTGTAAATTGTGATACTGAAAAATATGTTGCTGAAATAAATCGAATTAGTTTGTGTGGCTACTCGGATTGGCGATTACCAAATTTAGAGGAAATGAGATCTATTGTAAATTATAAAGATGATTTTGCTTTAATAATGATTGATCGTGATTTTTTTGTAAATACACGTAGTTCAGTATTATATTGGACTTCTTCTACTGTTTATGCGACTGGCTTCATGGCTGGCAATTATGCTTCGGTATATTCAACATTTAATGGTGTTTTTGGTATTGATAAAAAAAATCAAATAAATCATATTCGCTTAGTTCGGGGTAGGCAATAATAACTATTAGCTTTTACATTTTAACTAAATTTCAAGTTTCAATTAATAAGGACTTTAAAAATGAAATATATATTTTCTGCTATATTATTGTTTTTATCAAATTTCACTTTTGCAGTATGTAATACTTCTACATTAAAGGAAAGTACTCCGAATACGGAATTTATTGTAGATAATGTTAGTCATACAGTAACTCATTTAAAAACGGGATTAATGTGGAAACAGTGCTCAGAAGGATTGAGTACAACAACTATAGCTTGCGATACTGGTGCGGCAACAACAGGGACATGGGCTCAATCATTAAAATTAGCAAACTCATCGGCTTTTGCTACATTCACTGATTGGAGGTTACCTAACATTAAAGAATTGGGGAGTATCTTAGAATTAAGTTGCATACCATCAATTAATAGTAGTATTTTTATAAATACAGTATCTAAACCATACTGGACATCAACGCCTGTTATTATAAATGGGGCGATTGCAGCTAACACTTTAGTATGGTTAATGAATTTTGGTGCCGGAGGTGCGTATAGAGGTGATATTTCAAGTATAACTGCATATACACGATTAGTACGTGGAGGACGATAATTTATGGTTTACTTATTAATACACGAAGTATTTTAACTAAATTAAATAGCGGCAAATTTAAATATTTTGGAGTTAGTCTTAATTTTGTTATTACTTCTCTAATTAATTTGAATAAAGATTGACCACATCCACCTCCACCAGATATAGTTAATGTCTACATTTAGGGAGCTCAAACCAATGGCATTCATGGAAAATAATAAGAAACTGGTAATGACAAGCCTAATTGTCGGAATCCTTCTTTTTATATCAGTCATTGGCTATACCATTGTATCGGTTGTTGGATATGATGTAATGGAAGATCTGCCAATTACATCTGATCG
>JBGMRJ010000049.1:16379-20552 GCA_048061315.1 Gammaproteobacteria bacterium | reverse complement strand
TGTGGATGCACTCAAAGTAAAAGACGCTAGCTCAGCACGAAGAATAATTGAACAACGTAATTTAAGCCATATTAAAGTTGGTGTTTTTGATATCGATGGCATATTACGTGGTAAATACATGTCTAAAGACAAGTTTTTCTCCGCGCTTGATCACGGTTTCGGCTTTTGTGATGTTGTGCTTGGTTGGGATTCTAACGATCAACTTTACGATAATAGTAATTACACCGGATGGCACACCGGTTATCCGGATGCTAACGTCAGAATTATTCCTAGCAGCTGCCGCGAAATACCGTTTGAACAAGGTATGTTATTTTTTCTGGCAGAATTTACTGATAAAGCTGAAGAAATCTGTCCCCGTGCATTACTACGCCGAGTATGCCAAAAAGCAATTGACTCGGGTTATGAGGTTTTTTCAGGTTTTGAATATGAATTTTTTGTTTTCAATGAAACCCCTCAAACGATACAGGATAAAAATTTTACAAACTTGCAACCCATCACTCCTGGTGATTTTGGTTATTCGGTAATTCGTAATACGGTTGAATCTGATGTTTATCATAGTATTTTAAATCTGTCTGAAGTAATGGATTTTCCTATCGAAGGATTGCACGAAGAAACCGGCCCGGGTGTTTTGGAAGCGGCATTAGTCTATAGTGGTGCTGAAAAATCAGCTGACCGCGCGGCACTATTTAAAACCTTTACCAAAATTTTATTACAGAAACAGCAAAAAATGGCGACCTTCATGGCGAAGTGGTCTGCAAAATATCCCGGGCAAAGTGGCCATATCCATTTATCACTTAAAAATCCGAAAGGCGAAAGTATATTTTTTGATCCCAACAAGGCACACGGAGTTAGCAACGATATGTCATACTTTGTTGCCGGCTGCCAACAGTGTTTGCCAGAATTATTAGCCATGGTAGCCCCTACCATTAACTCCTATAAACGCCTGGTGCCTGATCTTTGGGCACCAACCCACGCCAGTGTTGGTATTGATAACCGCACTTGTGCAATTCGAATTATACCCGGTACTGAAAAGTCCCAACGAATGGAATACCGAATTGGCGCAGCCGATGCCAACCCCTATATTATTTTAGCCGCCGTGATTGCATCGGGTCTGTGGGGTATTGAAAACAAGGCCAATATTGAAGCCATAGTCAGCGGAAATGCCTATGATGCGAATTTACCTGAAAAACTAAAATTACACGATACCTTGTGGCACGCAACACAAGCGCTACGGCAATCCGAGATGGCAAAAAACTGGTTTGGCGAAGCCTTTGTTAATCACTATGCAGCCAGCCGAGAATGGGAAGTGCGCGAATTTAATAAACATGTTTCGCAATGGGAGTTGGAACGGTATTTTGAAATTATTTGATTTTTTTTGAAGCGCCAAGAATTACAACAAACAACAACCATGACTAAATTAATAACCAGCATATCTCCTATCGACAACAGTATCGTTGCCGAACGCCCGGTAGTCTCTGAAAAAGAACTTTCGAAGATTATTAATAAATCCCGTCACGCTCAACAATCATGGTCGCAAATAGCGATTACTGAAAAAGCGGTGTTATGCCACAAAGCTATCGATGCGCTACTGTCAAAAACCGATGATATCGCTATGGAAATTACCCAACAAATGGGACGACCAATTCAATATTGTGCTGGTGAGCTGCGTGGTGTCGAAGAGCGTGCCCGGTATATGATTGATAATGCACAACAAGCCTTATTTGATATCACTATAGAAAATAATGAAAATAACAATCGATTTATTAAACGTGTTCCCTTAGGTATTGTCTTTATTATTGCTCCCTGGAATTATCCCTACCTTACTGCTATAAACTCTATTATACCTGCGTTAATGGCGGGTAATACGGTTTTGTTAAAGCATTCCGCTCAAACCTTATTATGTGCCGAACGTTTTGCACACGCATTCAAGAAAGCGGGTTTCCCTGAAGGCGTTTTTCAGTATTGCCATTGTGATCATGAGATAACAACGACAATATTAAAACACCCTGATATTAATTTTATTTCGTTTACCGGTTCTGTCTCCAGTGGCGCTATTATCGAAAATAGTGTCGCTGGCCTTTTTAAACCGCTGTCTCTTGAACTCGGTGGTAATGATCCTGCCTATGTTCGTGCAGACCTTGAACCCGATTCTAAAAATTTTAATTCTGTTATTGATAATATTGTTGATGGAGCCTATTTTAATTCAGGTCAATCCTGTTGTGCGGTAGAACGTATTTATGTTCACCAAAATATCTATGATAAATTCGTCGAACAGTTTATTGCGCAAGTTAAACATTACAAATTAGATAATCCCACTCTAAAAGAAACAAGCTTAGGGCCCGTAATTAATTTAAAAGCTGCTAATAAGGCTCGTGAACAATTAACACAAGCAACACAAAGTGGTGCAAGCTTGTGCATAGCGGATGATTGTTTTAATACCAAAAATTTACCTGAAAATTATATGCCCCCCCAGGTGGTAATCAATGTTGATCATTCCATGTCTATCATGACAACGGAATCATTTGCACCTATTGTTGGCATTATGAAAGTTAAAAATGATCAACAGGCTATTGATTTAATGAATGACAGCCATTACGGATTAACGGCTTCTATCTGGTCTCATTCAAAAAATGACATTATGAACATTGCAAATAAATTACAAACGGGAACTGTTTTTTTGAATCGTTGTGATTATCTGGATCCTGCCTTGGCATGGGTTGGAATTAAAGAATCTGGTCGAGGCTGCAGCCTATCCGTGTTAGCCTATCATCAACTTACGCGACCAAAATCGCATCACTTTCAATTTTTATAAATGGACTAAATAATATGGACATTAAAGATCCCGAGCAACTCTATGGTAACTGGAATTACCCGACCAATATCAAATTTGGTAATCGTCGTAGTTTTGAATTAGGCGCAAGCTGCAATGAGCTCAACATAAAAAAACCATTACTGGTTACCGATCACGGTTTGGCTGAAAATATTTTTGTGCAGGAATTATTACAGAGTTGTAACGATAACAATACAACTGCTGCGATATTCAGTAAGGTTAAATCCAATCCTACCGGCTTTAATATTAAAGCGGGTATTGATGCGTTTAAGAGCGGTCAGCATGATGCTGTTATTGCTGTTGGCGGTGGCAGTGCGCTCGATGCCGGAAAAGCCATTGCATTAATGTCGGGGCAAACAAAAACGCTTTGGGAATTTGAAGATGTGGATGACAATTGGAAAGCAGTAGATCCGGCTGGCATGGCACCGGTTATTGCAATACCCACTACCGCAGGAACAGGCTCGGAAGTGGGACGTGCCTCGGTTATTGTTGATGAACAAGCTCACGCAAAAAAAATTATTTTTCATCCGGATATGATGCCGAAACTCGTTATTGCTGATCCGACACTCACCACTGGCTTGCCTGCCGACATTACCGCAGCAACCGGCATTGATGCCTTTGTGCATAATCTGGAAGCCTACTGTTCTCCGTTTTACCATCCACTTGCTGATGGCATTGCCATTGAAGGCATGCGCTTAATAAAACACTGGTTACCACTGGCGTTTAATCAAGGAGGGGATCTGGTCGCGCGCAGCCACATGATGGTGGCCTCAACCATGGGCGCAACGGCTTTTCAAAAAGGGCTGGGGGCTGTTCATGCATTGGCTCACCCGCTCGGTGCGTTATACGATAAGCATCATGGTTTGCTCAATGCCATTTTATTACCGTATGTTTTAGTTGCCAACAAATCGGCTATTAAAAAGAAATTATCACATGTGTGTCAGTGCCTTGATTTAAACAATTATTCGTTTGACGGTTTTTTGCAGTGGGTACTTGAATTTCGATCCGTATTGCGAATTCCGCACACACTGGAATCGCTTAACATCACGGCCGATAAAAGTGAGCTCATCGGAAAATTAGCCTATCAGGATGCCGCCTCGATGACTAACCCGATTCTATTTACCCCTGAACAGTATTCTGAAATTTTCACTAACGCAGTTAACGGTAAGCTATAAACAAATGCACATTGGGATATTACAAGCCGATCGACATGATGTCGAAGTTGAACAACAATTTGGCACTTACAGTGACATGTTCCAACGATTGCTTCATCAAGTTGATTGTGATATTAATTTTACAACTTATCAGGTTATCGATAAACGCTACCCGGATTCCATTAATGA
>JBGMRJ010000049.1:0-16279 GCA_048061315.1 Gammaproteobacteria bacterium | reverse complement strand
CAATTCCTGGATGCATCCCCCCATGAAGCAGTTTTCTTTATTAGTCAGCCATCAGGATCAAGTGGTGCAGTTACCCGATGGTGCAGTTTGTTTTGCTGATAATGTATTTTGCCCTTATTCAGGATTCCGAATCGGGCGAAAAATTCTAACGTTTCAAGGGCACCCGGAATTTTCAGTCGATTATCTTAAAGATCGGATGCTACTGCGTAAGGCACTCTACGGCGATGAACTTTATAATGATGCACTTGATTCTCTGAGCACTGAAACCCAGCATATTGAGGTTGCCCGGTGGATTCTGAATTTTTTTAATGGCGTTTAAATCGATATTCGAATAATAATTACTGATCCAAACACCGCAGCAGTTTAAAATCACACTATGGCCGGACGTATTCCACAAAATTTTATTGATGACTTAATGAATCGCGTCGATGTGGTTGAGGTTATTGATGCCAAGGTGCCATTAAAAAAAGCCGGAAAAGAATATAAGGCCTGCTGCCCGTTTCACGGTGAAAATACCCCGTCATTTACGGTGAGCAGTGTAAAACAGTTCTATCACTGCTTTGGTTGTGGAGCTCATGGTACTGCCATTAGCTTTTTAATGGAGTATGAGCACTTAAGCTTTCCTGAAGCTATCGAAGAGCTGGCACACCAGGTTGGACTGGATGTGCCCCGTGAATCATCACAGCACTCCGAACAAACCACCGCCCAAATTCGTCAAAAACACGATCTGTATGATTTAATGGAAGCGGCCAAACAGTATTACTTGCAGCAACTACGGCAACACCCAACCGCTAAAATAGCCATAGATTACCTTAAAAATCGTGGGCTTAGCGGTGAAATCGCGGCTGAGTTCGGAATTGGTTTTTCACCCGATGCCTGGAATGATCTTAACAAGGTATTAACTAGTAACGGTTTTAGTGAAGCACAGCAAATTGACAGCGGCATGCTCATTAAAAAAGACAACGGCAATACCTATGACCGTTTCAGGGGCCGAATCATGTTCCCGATTAATGATCAACGCGGTCGCTGTATTGGTTTTGGCGGTCGTGTCATCAATAGCGATGAAGGTGGTGCTAAATACCTCAATTCTCCTGAAACGCCTCTTTTTCATAAAGGTCAGGAATTGTATGGTCTATATGAAGCTCGGCAATCATTACGCCATATTGAGCGTGTCCTGGTCGTTGAAGGTTATATGGATGTGGTATCGGTGGCGCAATTCGGCATTCGCTATGCCGTGGCAACACTCGGCACAGCTACGACTAATGAGCATTTGAGCAAATTATTCCGACTCTGCGAACAGGTTATATTTTGCTTTGATGGTGATCGAGCCGGTCGGGAAGCAGCATGGCGTGCACTTGAAAATGCCCTACCAGTGATGCGCGAAGGGTTTGAGCTGCGGTTTATGTTTTTAGCCGATGGCCAGGATCCAGACACCGAAATCAGAAATAATGGCAAAGACGCATTTGAGGCCAGTATCGCGGCAGCATTACCCTTTTCACAATATTTCTTTAACAGCCTGTCCAAATCATTGGATTTAAAAACCCTGGATGGTCGAGCCCGATTAGTGCAACACGCTAAACCGTATATTGCCCAGTTACCAAACGGCGTTTATCGACAAATGATGCTCAAACACCTCGCCGAACTGTCCGGACTCGATGTGAATGACATCCATCTCAATACCAAGCCAGAATCCGGTCATCAGCAGTCCATGCCACGGCGGACAGCAGCCACTAGCAACAAACACCTGCCGTTATCACCGATTAGAACATTAATTACCTTGTTGCTATCCAAACCCAAACTGGCCGTGCTAGCGGAAGACATCACATCACTATCAGAATTAACCTTGCCCGGTGCCGACTTATTACTGAGCTTAATTAAGCTGATTCAGGGCAAACCCGAGATCAATACCAGTGCAATAATTGAACGATATCGGGATACTAATTCAGTGTTACATTTGCAAAAACTCGCAACTCAAACTATATTAGTAGATGATGATGCACTAGATGCCGAATTTACTGGTGCACTGGAATTACTAAAACGAAACATAACGGAAACTCGGACTGAGCAGTTACTCAACCAGTCAAAACAAGGTTCGTTGAGCGATAGTGAAAAAAGTGAGTTAAAACAATTACTTGCAAGGAAATAAAAGCAACTGAATTTAACATGGATGGTACCTGTACGTTATTTTTGCCAAAAACTAGTCTAAAATAGTGTTATCTCCCACCCGTGATAAATTATTCTCAAATAGAGAAATAGTGACCAATATGGTGTAAAATATACAGGTTTCACGTAGCCAAAATGGTCGAAATTTAAACATTAATTTAAATTAATCCAGAGTATTAAAAAGTAAATATATGAGCCTTCCAAAAGTAAAAAGTATGGATAATAAGCAACAACAGCAATCTCAACTAAAAGTTCTCATCGCGAAAGGGAAAGAGCAAGGTTATTTAACCTATGCCGAGGTCAATGACCACCTGCCAAATGACATAGTTGATCCAGAACAAATTGAAGATATTGTCAGCATGATTAATGACATGGGCATCCAGGTTCATGAAGTTGCACCCGATGCTGACACCTTAATGATCGATTCCAATTCCGTTGACGAGGTGGCAGCCGAAGAAGCCGCCGCCGCATTGGTTAATGTTGATAGTGAATTTGGCCGAACGACTGATCCTGTGCGTATGTACATGCGCGAAATGGGCGCAGTCGAATTATTAACCCGTGAAGGCGAAATCGAAATCGCCAAACGCATCGAAGCCGGACTACGACACATGATGTCGGCATTATTGTCACACCCAAACATAGTTGAAATGACAATTGAAGCCAGCAATAAAGTGATCGCTGAAGAAATGCGCTTAAATGATTTACTTGTTGCATTCATTGATCCAACCGCACCCGATGTTATTCCATCACCTGGCCAAAAATCCGCAGATGATGATGAAGACACCGGCCCGGTCGGACCTGATCCTGAAGAAGCAAAAGAACGCTTTAAAAAGATTGCATCAATTTTTAAAAAATACACCACGGCAATTAACAAGCAATCCTACTCGCATGAAAAAACCGTGAAAATATGCGACAGCATGATCAATGAGTTTATCGAAATAAAATTCGCCCCTAAATTCATTGAAAAATTAGTAACCCGTATGCGGGAAATGATAAATCAAATTCGTACCTGTGAACGCACCATCATGACAATCTGTGTTAATCAGGCCAATATGCCACGGAAACAATTTATTACCTCGTTTCCAAAAAATGAAACTGATATGAACTGGTTGGAAAAACACATCAATGCCGGTGAAAATTATTCAGCAGTATTAGTTGAGCACAAAAACGAAATCTTATCCGCGCAACAAAAATTAGTTGATGTTGAAAATGCACACCATTTAACGATAACCGATATTAAAGACATCAATCGTAAAATGTCGATTGGCGAAGCAAAAGCACGCCGGGCCAAAAAAGAAATGGTCGAAGCCAACTTACGTTTGGTTATTTCAATTGCCAAAAAATACACCAACCGCGGCCTGCAATTTCTCGATTTAATTCAGGAAGGCAATATCGGTTTAATGAAAGCAGTTGATAAATTTGAATACCGTCGTGGTTACAAGTTTTCAACTTATGCGACCTGGTGGATTCGTCAGGCGATTACCCGCTCAATTGCTGATCAGGCTCGAACCATTCGTATTCCAGTGCACATGATTGAAACGATTAATAAGTTAAATCGTATCTCACGCCAAATGCTACAGGAAATGGGGCGCGAAGCCACACCCGAAGAACTCGCCGTGCGCATGGAAATGCCCGAAGAAAAAGTTCGCAAGGTAATGAAAATAGCTAAAGAACCTATCTCGATGGAAACACCAATCGGTGATGATGAAGATTCACATCTAGGCGACTTCATTGAAGACGGCAACGTGACTTCACCTGTTGATTCTGCAACCAATTCTGGTTTAGGTGAAACCACCCAGCATGTGCTTGAAGGCTTAACCGCCCGTGAAGCCAAGGTATTACGCATGCGCTTTGGTATTGATATGAACACTGATCATACTCTTGAAGAAGTGGGTAAACAGTTTGACGTGACCCGTGAACGGATTCGTCAAATTGAAGCAAAAGCACTGCGTAAATTACGGCACCCCAGTCGTTCTGACCGGTTACGTAGTTTCTTAGACGCTGAATAAAATATAAGACTTCAGCCACTGATTATTCAGTGGCTGCTTGTTATTTTACACGCTCAATACAGCCGTAATAAATCCAATAAAACCCACCTAGATCTCGTATTTCAATTACAGTATTTTTAAATTTTAGTGTAGAATACACCCTTGTTTTGGGCCTGTAGCTCAGTTGGTTAGAGCAGGGGACTCATAATCCCTTGGTCGAAGGTTCGAGTCCTTCCGGGCCCACCAAACAATCTAACTCATGATTCTACGTATCAACCTAAACTATATTACTAATCTCTTTATCTTGAGCCTTCAATACTTCGAGCAAAAAAATAACTTTCACCACTTTTAAGCACTCGATACAACTTCGCAGGGCGATTACTGCCTTTTTTCATTTTCCCAGTTTCTTTTAAAATATTGACATCAAGTATCCTACGCCTGAATGCTTTTTTCTCAATTGATTTACCCAAAACAATCTCAAATGTTTTTTGTAATTCAGTTAACGTAAATTCAACTGGTAATAAATTGACCGGTAAAGAAGTATACTGAACTTTAGATTTTAAACGTTCATAACAATTTTCAAGAATTATTTGATGGTCAAATGCTAATTTATAGTTGTCCTTTACTTGGCTCATCGGTACCCAAACTACCATTTCAGAACTATCATCGCTAATAAGCTTAATATCATCACTTGAAATCAATGCCAGATAGGAAACAGTTAAAGACCACCCTCTGGGGTCTCTTTTTAAATTTCCTGTTGTGCCTACTTGTTCAAGATACGGAGTATCAATCCCCGTTTTTTCTTTTAATTTTCGATGAGCAGTATCACTCAGATCCTTATCTTTTTTTAAATCGATGAATCCCCCCGGTAAAGCCCACTTACCCTTTGCAGGATAATCGGCACGTTTAACTAATAGAACCTGTAAGTTATCGTCTTTAACTGTAAAAATAGCCATATCCACCGTAGCTAATGGAACATCAAACTCGTGAATGTTATAGGCTTTTAAAAATGCTTTTTCAGTTGTAAATTCCGACATTTGAATCCTCATGCTTGACAAATAGTTTCAACGCCACTATCTTAGTGGCATACTACCTCTTAGTCAAGATGTTGAGTTATTAATGAAATAAGTGACGTAATGAATTTAAAAGCAATAATCGACCATGGTCTAATCAAAACCGATACCATCATAAGACCACTTATGCCAAATTCAACTATAGAGGCCACTATCAATAGTAATGGTCAATTGGTATTTGATTCTCATCATTTTGAAAATCTGGATCAAGCCATGTCGCAAGTGTTAACGCCTGAAATTTACCAACAATCCACCAGTACTGGCTGGCAATTTTGGGGCTTTCAAGATTCAAAACGACAGACATGGATTCCACTCGAACATTGCCGCGCAAAACTTATTATGGACTCAAAGCCAACTCCAGTTCGTACCAGTGAAACTCATCCACTACGAATTGATGTTATTGAATTACCGAATAATTCAGGCAAAATCGGCATGACATTTTGTCCGGGCAAAAAAATAATGGGGCTTTATGGTGGCCAGTGGCAACGTGATATCAATCTTGATTTAAACGTCATTGAAAAAGCAAACACATCAAGTCTGCTCAGCGTTATAGAAGATCATGAATTTGATATTCTAGGTGTACCCGATTTCAAAAAAACAATACAAAATTATAACCTTCAGTGGTATCAACTTTTAATTAAAGATTGCGAAACGCCATCAGCCACATTTGAAAAACAGTGGACAATACTTGCGCCCAAAATTCATCAACAATTAAACAATAACGAATTAATTGTTATACACTGTCGTGGAGGCTTAGGACGCACCGGCTTACTCGCTGCCAGAATCTTGGTCGAAACTGGCTTCACACCAGTAGACGCGATATCACTGGTACGATCAACTCGCGCTCACACAATAGAAACCTTTGCCCAAGAATATTATATTTTAACTCAGGCCTGGATAAATTAATGGAATAATTAACGGCAAAACTAACGAAAAATTAATGACTAAATTAAATAAAACATTATTAATAACTCAATGCCTGCAAAATGATTTTGTAAAACCATTAGCAAAGAATGAGCCACTGCCGAATCTATTGCATATTGGTCATGAAGAATCCAAGCGCCTGTTTGGTCAAACCACCGACGATAGTCCAATCACAAATTTTATGGCGTGGTCTCAAGCTAATACAAACCTGGATAAAATACACATACGCGATTGGCACGACCCGGAATCCAGTGATCAAATTAAACATTTAAATCAATTTGGTTTTCATTGCATTAAAAACACCAGCGGCGCAGATTTCATATTCAAAATAAATAACACTGAATCATCCACCATTATAAACAGTACAACACTCAATGATTTTGAAGAAACACCATTAACGCAAATTCTAAACCAATATAACGATATTCCATTACGTGTAGGCCTAATAGGTGTTTGGACAGAAGCTAAAATTTTCTTTCTGGCTTACGAGCTATCAACCCGATACCAACATTTTGATATTGCCGTTTGTAGCGCATTAACCGCAAGCTCATCACGAAGCCAGCACTTTCAGGCACTGGAACAATTAAAACGAATTACTGGAGTCACAGTATTAAACTCCATTGGAGAGTTTAAACAATTTTTAGGTGAGAGTGACAACCAACCAATAAAACTACCCTATAATGAATCACTCATTATTAATTCAGACACTGACTTTTCAAAAAATAAAGAAGACCTTGAGCTTATTCGTTATCTATTTCGTGATTGTCAGGAAATAAACTTAAAAATTCTTGATGGCGGATTTTCAGGTAATTTAGTCGCAGGTGTTATATCGATTGATCATCTAGGACATCAACAAGCCGCACATGTTATTAAAATTGGCCCACGCAGCGAGATGGCAAAAGAGCGAACAGCCTTTGAACAAATTGAAGCCGTACTCGGCAATAATGCCCCCGCCATAGCAGAACACGCCGATCTGCAAACCAAAGGAGCCATTAAATACCGCTATGCTTCAGTAGGTTCTGGTAAGGCCACATCATTTCAAGAGTTTTATCAAAATAATGATTCCTCTAATTCAATAAATAAAATAAAAGACTATCTCAATGATGTTTTCAAAGAACAATTAGCCCGACTTTATCGTGCATCCAATGACGATAATCACAACTTGTTAGAATATTACTGTTTCGACTCATCGTGGGCAGAATCCGTAAAAAATAAAATCATTTCATTAATTGGAGAATGTCCCGACCAAGATGATTTAAAACTACCAACAGGAAAATCTACATCAAATTTATACAGTTTCTATAAACATGATCTGGATAATATAAAACCCATTATTGCTGACTTTCCATTTTCATTTATTCATGGCGATTTAAATGGCGCTAATATTATTATTGATGAAAAAGAAAATATTTGGCTTATTGATTTTTTTCATACTCATCGAGGTCATGTATTAAAAGATTTTGTAAAGCTAGAAAATGATCTTTTGTATATCTACACACCAATAAATTCTGAACAAGATTTAAAATTGGCCTATGATTTTACTGATTTTATTTTGAGTCAAAAAAATCCTTTGGACTTGCCAGTCTCATTACCCGCACAATTTAAGGGGACAGCATTTACTAAAGCTTATGAAATTTTAAAACACATTCGAGAATTAGCTAAAGGATACATCAGACAGGATCATGCCTATAAAGAATTGCAGTGGTTAATACCACAACTGCGGTATGCGGTGCATACTATTGGTTTTGATGAGCCTACTAAATTGCAAAGGGTATGGGCGCTTTACACTGCGTGTGAAATATCTAAAAGTAGAATTATCTTTCAATAAGATACGTTTTTTAAATTCACAGAACCAAATTTGAATAACCTATGGATTTTTTTGCGATATAATCGAATTCTTATTCAAGACATTTTTAATGCTGCCTCAAGCTATTTAATTGCCATTAATCTTCCACTTGTTTAATACATATTCAATCTCTTGCGTACTTGCAAATTTACCAGCATCCGCTTCCTCTATAGCCATTTTAATTTCACCAATCTGCCGCTGACTACCGGAACCCAACAAATGCTGCAAATCACGCGCCAGCCAGTATTCATACCATTCTCAGTTTCCTGTGCATGACCTTCAAAGAAATCTGTCATTATGTGAATCAGGTCATTTTGCATTGATTTTGTTATTCCGGTATATTTTTTATTTTTATTAATGCATTACACTGTTTAATATTGCCGTAGTCGCTTTCGGGAAAAAGCAAACACTTATGTCATCGGAGGGAGTTCTTTAGTCACAATTTAAAATGTGGCCTTGCAGGATCGGACCCCGTATTTTCTTACTTTGCAGCAGCCATATTTTTTTCGGATACAGATTTAACCATTTTACATGTACCATCCAAAATTGATAAACCATATTGATCTACAAGATTTAATAATTTTAATGATGTACCCCGAGGTTGTTTAACTGCTACCCCTCGAGCTTCCCACTTTTTAACTGTTTCAGGACTTGTATTTAAATAGGCTGCAAATACAGCCTGACTAACTTTATTAGATTCCCTAATGGCTTTAATTTGTCTAGCTGTAAATTTTTTAACCTCAGGTAAACAATGAGCATCAAATTCACGCATAGTAACGTCATCAACCAAGCCTATTTCATGTAAGTCACTTATAGATTCATGAACGGCATCTAAAATACTTTTGTCATTACTCATCATCTTTTACCTCAAAAAGTATACTTTCTTTTACTGCTTTATCTAATTGCTTATCAGTTTTTTCAAGATATATTTTTGCTGCCATTTGGAGGGCTGTTAATTCTTTTGCAGTAATGTTAGTTCGTTCATTTTTAGCAAAACCGTACATAAAAAAAGAATTATTATCTTTCTGAAAAGCTATGATATTCCGTGTACTGCCACTCTTACCTTTTCCAGCTAAAGCTATTCGTTTCTTAAAAATTTTTTTGCCTAAAGATGCTTCATACTTTCCTTCAGCAACTTCTTTAGCAGCATCAAATAAATTTTTATCACTTAAGCTCTGATCTTTGGCCCAGTTATTAAAATATTTCGTTTTAAAAACTCTCATTAACTCCTACATCCATAGTATAGTACTTAGTACTACACTTGACAAATGTCAAGTATGAAACCCTCTAAGTACATGAAATTAAACAAGTATACAAACTCTCTAGCACACACTATATCGTTTCATAGCATCATAATAAACTGATAAACTCTTTTAAATTAAGGTATTAGCAAGTCCTTATCATTAACTGGAAAAAGTGGACATCCAAGCAAACGAATGCAACTCTTGATTGTCTGGCCACCCTAACACCAAAGTGTATAGGTATGGAGATATTGGCAGAGCCGAATCGACTACTTTGGAAGATATTTAATTATGTATCTTTATAATTTGACCGGAAGCTATGGGTCGTTTACAGCCATCCGTTACTATAGCGATTAATCATTTTTTTTTAATATACTGGTAATTTTACACATATCATTACTTTTCAATAAAAAATTAAAATACAATGTTAAGTCTAACTACCATAACATAAACAAACACTAATATTAAATAACCAACTGCCCTTGCCTATCAGCAATACCTAACTCCACAATTGCGCCACTGTTAAACTCAACCGTATCATCAATCATGCCGTCACTAAATATAACGCCATTATTTGCCATTCGGGATGCAACTGTCATTGTCTTTTTTGAACTCACTTTACCGTAAATAAGTTTAGTACCAGTTACATTACTCGGAAAAGGTTCTCGGACGGCATATTTTAAATAGTTTGCATCCCATGCAAAATTTTGATTTTCTGCTTTTGTTCCAACTACGCCTTGAGCACCGGCAACAATACTGGCCAACCAGCCTGTTGACCCCAAACCAGTCGATACTATAATACCACTTGATAATTGTTGTTCGGATTGTCCATTATAATTTAGTTCATAACGTGCCGAGGTATGGTAACGAGGGCCGATAAAAATATCATTCACGGCTAACAATTCCTGGCCATCATTTAATGTGGCTTTTGCCATTGTAATTGCTTTTGAATTATTTATACCTTTTATAACATCAGCAAGGATTAATTTTATGTCCTTGGCTAAAAAGGGTAGCAAGATGCCGTCGTATCGTGATGGTTCTGGATTGATGGCGATAATGGGTTGGCCATTTAAATATTTAACGGTATTGGCGACTAAACCATCTTGTCCGACTACTATAACGATATCGTCTTTGCCAAATATAAAATTGGGTAAAAATTCACGTTCGAGCATTTGAATACGAACAGCGCTAAATAGCGCTGCTTCGATATCCTTTAATACTTTTTGATAGGTGATGTGCTCTGCCCGATAGTCATTAAAATCATCACCACGAGACTCGATAACGAAGGCGGCTTGATCTTCGGTGTTATATAACGCGACTAAATCTTCAAAACGAGTACGACGTGTTATGATGATCACTTTTCTACTTCGCGTTTTAGTTTGGGCAGGGCTTTTGTTTATCATTAATCGTTCCTCCCCACTAGTTGTTGAAATAGATCGGGGGCAATATTTAATTGCCCTATTTTACTGGCTTCTGATGCCAATTCTTTAAATGCTTGTGCCATTAGCTGTTGCGGGTCCATTTTTGCTTGTGTTAATGCTTCGAGTACTCTTGCATCCACTTTTGATAATGCTTCCATGTTACCGGCAACTGCATAGGCATTAGCATCGGCTTGTTTGCGTTCATTCTCTGTTGCTATATCAATGAGATCGGTTCGTTGTTGTTCTTGTGCTATTTCAGAAACTAATAACTCGGCTACCATTGCTTGTCGTTGCTCTTGAAGCTGTTGCTCGGCTTTTAATTGACCTTGCTCAATTTCCTGTTCTTTCTTTTGAACGGCTAGTTCGGTTTGCAATTCATTTTCTTTAACAACACGTTCTTGTTCAATGGATGCATTGCGCCTTCGATAGATTGCTTCATCGGCTTCTTCTAGCAACTCTTCACGAACGGCTACTTCTAATGCCCGTGCTGTTTCAGGCGTTGGTTTTATTGCCATGATGGACAAGTCCATAATTTCAATGCCGAGCGCGTTCATTACCTCAGAATTGATCATTTCCGTTTTTACGGCTTTAACCAAAACCTGCGATGCATTAAGTGCCTGGCGTAATTCCAACTGCTCTAAAGCAATGCGCATTTTTACTTGCACCAAATTTACGATTCTGTTTTTAAGCTTTTCAGGATCGTCGGATACATACGTCACTTGATTTGCCTTCAAGGTAAAGTTCATTAATCGTGCTAACTTTTCAGGATCGGTAATACGGTAGACAACTTGTCCTTGCACGGTAACTTCCTGGTAATCCTTTGTTACTTCATTGAGCATAAAGGGTTGATCAACCGTGCCAACGGGAATGGCAACCAATGAAGTGTTTGGTGCAAAATACCAGAAGGCCAGACCGCTGCCTTTACGTTTTAATTTCCCATTTTTGTATTTTATTAAATACGTTGTTGGGTCAACTTTGATGTAACGTATATTAAACATGGCAATCTCCTTGCATGAATAGAGCGTTGTGTACGTTATTAAAATAGTGAGTCCGGTCTATCCAGACTCACCGATTATTTAAGCTATTGCATTTTTTCTAATTTCGTCGAACCTCCAGTTTTTTATTAATTCGCCATTTCTAAATACTGTTTTCAATAGATTTTCACTTTCACCCAGGGATTGTTCTCGTATGGTTACAATTTCTCCCTGTTCATTTTCGATTACAGCCAGGCGACCTTTTTTAGAACGTTTAGCTTGATCGGTTACCGGATCTTTATAAACATCTTGCCAGAGACCGTTGACTCTTACCGCTGAAGCCTTCATCGCGAATTGCATGGTGTCACGATTAACTTTTTGTAATAGTTCCCCCCCCATTCCAAAGGCCACGTTGTCTGCACTTTGTTTGCGCTGTTTCATTGCTTCAAGTATGGCTTCGATTGTTTGTTTTGATACGCCATCACCTTGTATCACTCGCACGTAATCCGGTAGCACTCGATAGCCTTTTTCATTAACCTCATTACCGAAACATTTCATTAGGCGTTCAATCGTTTCAGTGACTATTGTTATTGGGTCACCGCTATCGGGACGAACGATTAAAGTACCGCCACTTTGCATCACTTTTGCTTTTAATTCATTACCCCAAATATTATCAATGGCATTCCACAAGTCATAGGAGTCACTCACTACAGCCACTAACTTTCCGGGGCCTGAAAATCGATCCAGCATATTTTCATAAGCAGCCTTTTCATTGTCCTTACCCCAGCTGGTAATGGTGCTGTGCTCTGCGGCAGGGATAGAAAATGCGGGCATATCGGCACCGTAAAAACGTCTTGCTGCCATAATTCCGCTTATAGTATCGGTTCCCTGAAAATTGACTAAGTGTGCGGCACCACCGATTGCGGCGGATTCTTCCGAACTGGTACCGCGTGCACCAAAATCGTGTAGCTTAAAAGCCAGTCCATCGCTGGTATCAGCAGTTTCGTCAAGATAACGTTTGATAATATTTCGAATATACCAACTGAGTGTTGCTACCGTAGTAGGAAACCATATTGCTCGCAGTAATGCTGTTTCTACATAACTGGTTAGCCAGGCACATTTTGGGTCAGTATTAATTACTTGTACCAAAGCATTTTTAACCGGGATCACTTTGCCTTCATCGATCGCCTGAATTTCAATTGGCAGGTAACCATTGTGTTTTATCAGAATATATTGCCAACCAATTCGGTTAAACGGAACACCGTGGGCTTCAAATATAATTTCAGCTTCATTGATGTCTTCCTGGGTAAATGGTTTCATCAAGTATTCTTTGATGAAGATCTGCAATCCAAAAAATACGGCTTGTTTGAATTGACCACCTCGTGCTTCGATATAACTCGAAACCTCGGTTGTACCATTAGGATACTGTAGATAGTGTGATGCCTTGTATGAATCGACATTCAATATGATATTTTTATTCATGACGGAAATCCTCCTGTCGTTGAATGATTACTAAAATAGAGTTGGGTCTATCCCTTCTCGTTACTATTATTACCGTTACATTCGTGTCATCTCCTGAATGATAAAATAATGGTCTTCAAAAATTTGTGTTGGATCCAAATCTGCTAATGCTACCCACATTGCATGTTTTGCATCATCACCGCCTTTAACCTTGGGTAGCGTTGCATTTGGTTCCAGTTCGATGTAAAACGCATGGGTAATGGTTCTTCCACGAGCTGATCGGTGCGGATCATCAAATACTTGTTGTGCCTTAATGCTACCTTTTAATACTGGGGCCGGTACTTTTAATTTAGTCTCTTCTCGCAATTCTCTTAAACAAGCATCGATTAATTTTTCATCCTGATGAATAAAACCACCAGGTAGTGCCATTAACCCTTTACCGGGTTGTGCTTTCCTTTCGACCATCAGAACGTGTCCACTTTGAACCACAACTGCATCGACTGTGACAAAGATTGGAGCATATGGTGCTGACTTCCAGGCACTTTTATATTTTGCGATAAACTCATGTTCTTTTTTTATATCTTGATAGGTTTCAGTTTCACAAAAACGTTTCATTTCATTCTGAACATTTGTTGGTAGATTATTTTCAGAAAAATCGCAATCACTTAAAATTGATTCTCGTATTGGCGTTGCGCTTAACTTATTAAAATTATCTACATCAACGGCTCCCCATTGAGGAAACAAATTTAAATAATATGAACTTTGATCTTTACTGTGCCCAATCAAACCAACTTTAGCGGTCTTTTGTTGCTTTGCGTGATGTGCCGTTACAATTCCATTGACTGTAGTTTGAACATTACGTACCCAGGATTCATCGTTGTAAACAATATCCATTAACGGCGCAATGTGAACACGTTTATTTTCCTGTTCATCTAAACCACTGCGTATCATTTCTTCGCGCTCAGCAAAAGTCCATGGATTTCGTGTTGAACGTGGTTGGTGTGCTGAACCACATAAGATAATCATTTGCTCGGTCTGATCCAGTCCAGTTTTAATGACGGACATATGACCTTTGTGCAAAGGTTGAAATCGACCGATAAATACTAAAAAATCGTAACTTTGCTTATTCATAGCAGCAAACTCCTTGCTGTTGTTGACGTAGGAGGTAGTCTATCCACCTCGGTTATCTATCACAGACTACGGTTCCCGTATTAATGCCTGTCACTGAACTAATAGTGGCACATAGCCACTAACTAATCAAGTGCTTTTGGAAACAAACTTTTACCGATTACATAATCTTTCACACCGGACTATTCTCGAATTCACTCACAATCTCGTTTAATGAACCCAGTAAATTATTAAACTGATTTTCACCAAGACGGGCTACACATCGTGTTTCGATTTCTTGCATGATAATAAAACTTTTATTCATTAGTTTAATCCCTGAGGGAGTAAAGCTGAGTTTTACAGCGCGTTTGTCTGCTTCACTTCGTGAACGCTTTATATAATTCAGATCAATGAGTTCATCAGCCAGTCGACCCATCGCTTGTTTTGTCATTCCAGCACGCTGAGCAATATCGGTGAGGTTACTTCCTTCAAGATCCAGATTGGACAACAGTGCAGTATGAGTTGAGCTCAGTTTAATGAAACCATGTAGTTGCAAACCATTAACGATTTCAAGGTTTATAACACGGGATGCACGCAACAGACGTTGTCGTAAATTAGCCGCTCGTTGCCGGGCCGGGTGAGATTCAATCCCTCGACCCGGCTCAGTATTTGATTTTTTGCTATTGATCATTTGGTCACCTAAGCTTACTATATCATATCTAGCCCTTTGAGGAGAAGGATTATGCTCAATCAAACCGAACAAACATTTAACGACCAGGCAGCTTGCAACTGGTTACCTTTTGGTGAAATGGCAGGTGTCAGTTTCGTACCTTTGGCAGTACCTGTACCGGATGGCTCTATTCACCGTGCACGATTGACGCAAGGAACAGTCATCCCGCCACACACTCATCCTGCTGATGAATATGTTCTTGTCGTTTCCGGCCAGGTAGAAACAGGGGGCAGATTGTGCGAACCAGGAACATTTTGGATAACGCCGGCGAATTCCCGTCAAGGACCGCATATTGCGATAACGGATGCTGAAATTTTAACAATTCGACTGGGTGCGCTTGGAGCATTTGAATAATATCTGAAAATAGCTATATTTAAGCTCCGATCCTGTTATTGTATAAATATATTTGACTAGTCAGTAAAATATACTTAATACACAAGTTCACCGTATAGTAGCTATTACAATCCGATTAATTGAATAATGCAAAATTTTCAACGCACAAAACAATTGGCAATCATTACTCTTTTATTTTGTTCATTGGAGTGATGCAAGTTAACTATGGTGGTATTAGTCTGTTAGAGTCTGTTAAAAATATTATTCCGTGTTCTTCTTTATCTCTATTTTTACTTGCTTGCCTGATTTATACCATCTTGATTGCAATACCCTATGTGCCAGGTCTTGAACTTTGCTAAGTGCAGAAACATTTCTCTTGCGACAGTGGTCGATCTGCACGTGAGTTTTTTTTGCGAGACATTGAGTTTAAAAATTCAGATTAATTAATTATCTTACCTTTATGTGTTTTCAGGTAATGCTTCACAATAGGTTGTATGAGCTCCGGGCTCTTGTGGTAGCTCTAGATATTGTTTGTTTGCATTGACTAGCCGATAACGACCCAGTTGAGCATCATCTTGCGGTGTCCATTTTGATGAATTAAGCGATTTATTGAATTCAGCTAATTTTACTGCCTTGTTATATTGTTTGAGTTCATAGTAACTTCGGGCAAGGTATTGGCGCGTGCGTTTGTTTAAGTTTGGGCTATTAACGTATTGCAGAGCTTGTTTCCAGTTGTGCAGCGTTATATATTCTCTAACTAATGACATAATACTATAGGCTGTTGATTTTTCCTGTTTAAGATCACGGGAGATATTCAGGGATTGTTGCATATAGTTGATGGCTTGAGTATGTTTGCCTTGTTCTGATACGGCCCAACCTAAGAGCAAGCTCGAATAGGCATATAATTGAGAACCTCTAAGTAATCTTGGATCATTACGTAAGTTCATAAATTGTTGTTGCGCAATATTAAGGTACTGCATTTTTTCTTTATCATTTTTATGGTTAATACCCTGATCTA